>JANOVD010000114.1:0-1666 GCA_031417255.1 Chitinophagaceae bacterium | reverse complement strand
TTGTTTTAATAACTGAATTGCCTTTATACTTAATATCGCTGGCACCACTGGCAGATGCAGTTAATTCTTTACTTACCGTAATATTAATATCCGATGCACCTGAAGCATTGGCATTGCAAACATCAGCAACCAGGTCATATCCCTTAACATCACTGGCACCACTGCTTTCAATATCAACTGTATTTGCAGTGCCCGAAATTTTTACATCTGATGCACCGCTGAGATTAAGTTTTAAATCATTTACTTTAACATTGCCGGTAAAGTCGCAGGCACCCGACATCTGAATTTCTAATGCAGCAAGTGTTAAGCTGCCGGCAACTATAATATCGCAGGCACCCGTAGCCCCAATTTTTTGTAAGTTGATAAAAGAAACATAGACCCGTAATTTGCGGTCTCTTTTTTTCCAGCTTTTATCACCTTCATAAAATATTTTAAGCGTACCGTTTTCTATTACGGTTTTAATGCCCTCTTTTAAATTTTCAGTGGCGGCACTTACAGCAATGGCAGTACCAGCTGACTGCGATAAATAAAGATCAATGCCGCCTGAAATTTTTATGGCATTAAAACTTCCACTCAATATTCTTTCTGATGCATTGGGATCAACCACTATATCATTTTGAGCCCGGGATGTTGATGCAAAAAATGCAACAATCAGCACTAAAAAAATCTTTTTCATTTATAATGTTTGCTTTTTAAAAATTAAACTTTTTTAACAGCACCGCCCCCGCTGGTTTTAATATCCCTGATAAGTGCTGTGCCTTTGTAACGGATATCGGCGCCGCTGCTGGCTTTGGCATTTAATTCTTTATTGATGGTAACATGCACTGCTGCACCACTGCTGGCAGAAGCATCGCAATAATCAACAACAAAATCGTAGCCTTTAAAATCGGCTCCGCTGCTTACATCTACTGTTAATTTATCGGCTTTACCCGAAATTTTTACACTTGCACCACTGCTTACATCTGTTGAAAGCATTTTTGCATGTATGGTTCCATTAAAACCGGAGCCGCTGCTTACATCGAGCTTAAAATTTTCAGCTTGTATACTTCCATTTACTGTTACTTGCGAACCGGCAGATGCATTTAATTTTTCCAATGTTTTAAAAGATACGTAAGCTTTTAATTTACTGTTTCCCGATTTCAAGGTTACACCTTTGTTATCATAATAAATTTTTAATGTACCGTTCACTACTTCTGTTTTTAAACGGTCAAGATACTTTTGATCAGAAGCACTTACCGCAACCGACTCTTCATTACCCAGTGATAAATAAAGATCAATACCACTTGAAACTGATATGGCATTAAAACTACCACTCAGGTTACGCACTGTTGCATTGGCATCGTTAATCACTTTAGTATTCTGTGCAAAAACAGCTAAAGAAAGAAATGCAATAAAGGATAATAATAATTTTTTCATCTTTTTTGTTTTAAAGTTTAATGAAAGATGAAACGATCAGATCAAAGCAATCATATTTTGAAATATGATTGCTTTGAAAAGTCAATTTCATGGCTATACTTTTTTAATATACGTACCGGCAAATGGTTTTGTTACACTATTTTTAAAAATTATCCATAACTCCCCTACCTTTGTGTTTCAAAAGCTCTTTTAACCGTTTGAATTTCCGGGGTGCTGCTGTTTAAAAAAACAAAGGCTGAGATAATACCCG
>JANOVD010000113.1:0-12230 GCA_031417255.1 Chitinophagaceae bacterium | reverse complement strand
ACTACCGGCACACCCTGGCTTAGTGCAAAGCGTACAACCTTTCCAAAGCTGCGTGGATAACGGTTACTGCCCCTAAATGCAAGTTCATTATCCATCTGCAAAGCATCGGGCATACCATGCGTTTTCCAAAACGATGCAATGGCTTCAACAATACCATCAGACGATTTTGTACGCACTGCTTTTACGTAACAACTATGGGTTGTGGTATCAATTAAATTGATGCTGTAAAATTTACCATCGCCTTTTATATATCTTGGCCCTACTAAATCCATTTGATGGGTATGCCAAAATAATTCAGGATAATCTTTGGGTACTTTATGAACTGAACCCTGTTTGTTTAATCCATGTTTTGCTATCATCCTGTTGATTGTCCAAACATCAGGAATTGGTTTTATACCCCTTCGTTCAAATTCGTATTGAATAGAAATTGCTCCAATTTGAGCCATCTTTTCATTCATTAACTCTTTGCGGATTATAAGAATTTGTTGTTCTGATTCGATACCAATTTTGGCAGCTATATTTTTCGGCGCTTTACTTTCATCTTTATACCAATTGGAGTCACTCTTTTTTTGATTAAACCGGTTTATCCAGTGGTATACCCACTTGCGGCTTTTCTTTAAAGAGTGAGCAATCTTTGAAATTTTTTCACCTCCTAAATAACTATTAATCGCTTCTTGCCTTTGTTCATACTCAATCATAATATTTTATGTGAGTATCAACATTATATGTCAAAGAACTATAAAAATGTTACCTATGTTGTGCTACAACAAAAAGTGTAACCTATGTTATGCTATTTATCAATTAAACCCTAAAAACAATTATGACGATTCAATTTAATACCGATAAGAATTTAACGGTACATCAAAATTTCAAAAACAAATTATCGGCTGCGTTTACAAAAGAGTTAAGCAGGTTTAGTGATAACATCACCAGGCTTGAAGTACACCTTTCTGATGAGAATGGACAGAAAAGCGGCAAGAACGATAAAAGATGTTTACTGGAAGCCCGTATGGAACGCCGGCAGCCGGTTGTTGTAACTGCCGATGCAGATTCGCATGACCTGGCAGTTGATAAAGCCATTGAAAAATTAAAAGCTTCGCTGGATAATATTGTTGGCAAATTGAGACAATACTGAATTAGCTTTAATTGCCCTTTGCTCATGCTTTTGGCCTTAGCGATTACAAAAAGGAATTTCAACCACTCACATTGAAATCAAAATCAAAAACATTACATTTATCGTATGAAAATTGATAACCTTAATGATCTTCCGGAATGGGATGACCATGAGTTTGAAGATGAAGAAAATGATGATGAAGGCTGGAAACCTAATCCTACTAAAGAAGCCTGCAAAGCCATGTATATGCAATGGAATATGGTAATGACCGTATTACAGGCTGCTTTTGACAGTTTAACCGAACCTGCCGAAGCAGATGCTATTGAAAAAGAGATGCTGGATGATCATATTTCCATGATCATGTCCGATGCTTATGAAGTAGCGGTAAAAATAAAAAGCTCCGAAGCCGGCCTTTATACTATCCGCATGGAAAATGCTTCCATCATCCGAAAAAATGCACAGTTCATAAAGATCTCTACCAATAGTTTTTTAGTGGATGGAAAGATGGATCCCAAACACCGTCTGATCATCCGGGAAGAAATTGACAGGTTTAAAGAATTATTTAAAACCTGGGTTGCTACTTTTAAAAAAGATGAATTTGAAGATGAGTGGGGTTTGTTCATTTAGCTTTTATTATCAGCACTGCTTCACATTGAAAGACTAAGATTTTCGCCTGGCCGGCATTTTTTTATTATCTTTTCCAAATGCTAAACCGAAGTATCAGCAAATGGGCAATGGTTCTCCTGTTTATTAATGGTGTTATTGGGGCCGGTATTTTTGGCCTGCCATCAAAAGTATTTAAAGAAACTGGTGTGTACAGTATTGCAGCACTGCTTATTTGTGCAGTAGCTGTGTTTGTGATTGTTTTATGTTTTGCCGAAGTAAGCAGCAGGTTTGATAAAACCGGCGGACCTTATGTTTACGCACTGGCATCATTTGGCAAACTGCCTGCATTTCTTACTGGCTGGCTGCTGTTGCTTACACGTTTTATAACCTATGCTGCCTTAATTAATTTGCTGGTAACTTACCTGTCTGTTTTTTCAGATTGGTTTTCACTGCCATCATCCCGTATCATCAGTATTTTAGCCATCACCATTATACTGGCTTTCATCAATCATATCGGTGTAAAAAATTCAACAAGGGTTAATAATTTTTTTACAATTGCCAAATTGTTACCGTTGTTACTTTTTATTATCGTTGGTTTTTTTTATACAGAGCCGGCAAATTTTGAAATAAAACAAACACCCGGTTTTTCTTCCTTCACATCAACTGTTTTATTACTGATTTTTGCTTTTGGCGGCTTTGAATCGGTGCTGGTAACCACCGGCGAGGTAAAGAACCCTGCAAAAAATTTACCCTTTGCCTTATTGCTGGCAGCACTCTTTATAGCAGTTATTTATATCCTGATACAGATAGTGAGCATTGGCACATTGCCAACACTTGCCACATCTGATAAACCCCTTGCAGAAGCTGCAGGTTTGTTTATGGGAAAAACAGGTGCAACCATTATTGCCATAGGCGCATTGTTTTCGGTAACCGGCACACTCAATGCTATTATGCTTGTTGGTTCAAGGCTGCCTTTTGCATTCAGCGAAGAAAAACAATTTCCTCAAATTTTTTCTTTTATTCATCCAAAATATAAAACACCAACCTGGTCATTAGTGCTGTTTGCCGCAGTTACCATCCTCATTTCCATCAGCAATACTTTTATATATGCTGCCACTATCAGTGCCATCACCAGGGTTATGACCTATGCAATAGTTTGTATTTCGCTGATCGTACTCCGCAAAAAGATTGCTTCGCAAACCGGGTTCTTTAAAATTCCTTTCGGAAAATTCTTTGCCATAGCCGGTATATTAATAACCATCTGGCTATTAACCAGCTCAAAACTGACAGCACTGAGAGATATCACAATTGCACTGGCAGCAGGACTTTTGATTTATATTTTAAATGAACTTCAAAAAAAGATTAAAGCAAAAAAGGAATTGAAAAGGAATGTATAATGTACTACATTTATACCTAAATTAAATAACTTATGAAGTCCGTTTATCTTGCAGTTCTTGCAGTTTTCATTTCAGGTATTATTAATGCGCAAACTACTATCAAGCTTAATGAAGTGAGCCTGCATATTGGCGATAGTGTAATTGTATGTGGCAAAGTTGCCGGCATGCGTTATTTTGAGAATTCAAATAACAAACCAACCCTGTTAAATATCGGCGCCAAACATCCCGATCAGTTGCTTACTGTGGTGATCTGGGAAAATGCAAGAGCATTGTTTACCACAAAAGTGGAAGACCTTACGGATAAAGAAATATGCATTACCGGCCGCATCAGTCTTTACAAAGAAAAAGTACAAATAGTAATTGAAAAGCCCGAACAGATTGTTGTAAAGTAACATGGTTATTAAAAAACCTTTCGCCCCGGTTTCGCTCACGAACCGGATCTTAAAAAAAAAATTCGTGAAAACACGAACCGGGATAATAAAACTTTACTTATCCTCTTAATAATTCCGCACATAAAACTTAACCCCATTGGCGGTAACAAACGATGTGCCGCTTTTCATACTGCCGCTGTATTGCTCAGATGATGAATAGTACGTGAAATAATTGCTGCCAATGCTTTTTATTTTACCGCGGAAAGCTTTGTCTTCAAAAGAACCATAATAGGCAATGGATGTTGGCCCAACCGCTTTAATCTTGCCACGCAAACCTTCATTTTCGTAAGATGCATACCAGGAAATGGTTTGCTGCCCGATGTTTTTTAAACTGCCTGCCATCGCCTTATCATCATAATCAAGATAATAACCCATATTCAGCGATCCGATACTTTTTAATTTACCCCGTAACGATTCCATTTCGTAAGAATGATAATAAGTAAGTAATGTTTTACCGATATATTTTATCTTGCCACGTAACATTTCATCATCATTTTGACTATAGTATTCTACCCTGCCCACATAAGGTTCCAGGTAATCCATGTAATTTTCCTGGTTGGTTCCGATAAATCTGTCAAAGCCCCATTTACTGATCTGGCCTTCTTTAGAAAGATACACCTGCACATTTTCATCAAGTCCTACAACAATATCGTTTACCAGTCCGCTACCGGTTATGGTAATTTTAGAAATGCGCTGACCAAAAACAGCCACACACAAAACCAGTGCAACAGCTGCTAAAAATATTTTTTTCATAAAAATCCCGTTGGGTATTTAAAGCATAAAGATACGGCACAAATAAATAAACAAATCAGTTTAACCGGGTACATTTAAAAATGTATTAAATTACAATTATGCTCAGATTTCTTAACATTCTTGCCTGCTTTGCAACTGTTACCTGTAATCAACCGTCGTATAAAAACCCACATATAATTATTGAAACGCAGCTGGGCTATATTGAGGTGGAACTTTTTCCCGACCAGGCTCCAAAAACGGTAGCCGCATTTTTATCTTATGTTGACTCAGGTTTTTACGACAAAACTTCTTTTTACCGGGTTTTAAAAGACGAAGAATTACCCACCAGCAACAATACAGGCATCATACAGGGCGGCATGTGGCAAACCAGGCACGATAAAAAAATTACCATCCCTGGTATTGAACATGAGACAACCAAACAATCAGGTTTAACCCATCAGTCGGGTACCATTTCGCTTGCCAGAACCACACCTGGCAGCGCCAACACCGAATTTTTTATTTGCATTGGCGATCAAAGTCCGCTTGATTCTGGAAGCCAGGGAACAGAGGATGGGCAAGGCTTTGCAGCCTTTGGTAAAGTTTTTAGAGGAATGGATATTGTGCGAAAGATACAGGCACAAAAAAGCCGTGGCGACAGGTTTGATGAAAAGATTGAGATAACTAAAATAGTCAGGCGGTAATTGTTTAATAAAGATTCATGTACAGGCATGAACATTTTTTAGCGGGGTCATGTTATCATGTATTGCAGATTTATTTCTATGATTAAAAAGTACAATTCTACGCTTGAGGTTTTAAGCATAATTTCATTTTTATTAATGTTGAATGCCTGTTCATTCAGTGCAAAAACAACCGAACGTTATTTTAAAAAAGCAAATTCAAAAAGCTACGATATGATTGCAGTACCTGGCGTGCCTTTTACTGAAACGGGGTGGGACAGGACGATGAAAGCCAGGGTGTACTTGTCGAAATATTTATTTGAGAAAGGAATTGCAAAAAATATCATGTATTCCGGCTCATCGGTTTACAGCCCCTGTTACGAAGTCGAAATTATGGCCCTGTATGCCATAGCCATCGGTATTCCCAACGAAAATGTATTTACAGAAACCAGGGCCGAGTACAGTACAGAAAATCTATTTTACGTGTACCTGAAAGCAAAAAAATTGGGTTTTACACATATTGCGCTGGCTAATGATCCTTTTCAGGCAAAACAAACAAGCCATACCCCTTTTTGGAAACAAATGGTTAATCAGGTATCAACCCAATGGGTATAATAATCTCCCACCTGTTTTTAACAAGCGGGTTTATTAAATCAGTATCCAGTAAATGAGAAAATCTTACACCAAAACTTACCGGAAATGCGTTCCACCATTTTGTGTCAAAATAAATTTCGGCACCTGTACTGCGGCTTTTAATATCGGTAAGCACATTATTAACCCTTGCCCTTGCATTTGTATAATCATAAAATGCATTAGCCCTTATGCGTTGAAAAAAAAGCAGGTTGGCAAAACCCCAGTCGGGATAAACTATCGGAAAATGATAATTCACTCCCATCTTAAACATACGCCTTGTACTTAAGGCTTCATACCCCCTTGAATAGGAAAATACCTTGCTGAACAGGTCAGGCAATGTATCACGCTTTTGATAAGCCGTATTTATTACCAGGCTATGGTTGGTAAACAGGCCCGGAAAATAAAAGGAAGCATGTGCCACAAACTTATAACTGTTGCGGAAATTAAATGCATCCCGGTAATTTAATGAAACCGATTGTGCCCACCGTGGATTTATATGCTGCCTTGCCTGCTGGCTTACATTACTAAAACTTAAAAAAGCATTCATATAATTTATCGCCCTATTGCTGAAAATATTTTTACCAACTCCCCTATAATAATATTGCTCCAGATTATAGCCTCCGCCAAAATTTAAATATTTGCTGGTTCTTCCACCAACAAAACGCAACGGAATTGAAATGCCGGCATTTACTGTAGCAGCATTATAACTTACAGATTTACCAAATGCAGTATCTACCGTTCTGTTAAAACTGCCTTCGGCACCCAGGCTTAAAACCGGCAACCAGCCTGCAAAAGCGCTGCCAAAGCCAATGGTATGGCTCATGTCTGTTCGATTGTAGGTATAAGTAACTGCATTGCTGAAACTGCTAAGTACATTATCACTGAAAAAAGTATAACCATATTCCGGATCTGCAACAACCGGCCGCCAGCTATGAAAATTAAACAGGCGGAATGATTTACGGTATTTAGTTACCGGGTTTTTAATGCCGGCTACAGCATTTTTTTCATAATTTTCAGATTCCATATAAGCTTTACTTCCTCCGTCCTTTACATAATCCGGCGAAGTAATAACCTTCCATTCACCCTGGTGCTGGTTTAGCATAGCCAGCCTGTAACCCCCGGCAGTAAAACCAGATACCAAAATCTCCCCTTTTTGATTTACTGCAGGATAATAAACCCCGTTTACATTATTTGTTACCTGGTATATTTTTTTTGTAACAAGATCCACAGCAAATATCTTATCAGCATTTTCATTCATTGCTGTAAAATAAACGGTATCTCCTTTTACAACAGGATAGCCGATCACATTAAACGAAGCAGGAGTAAGGTTATCGGTTACACCGGTTGCCAGGTCTACTTTTACCAGCGTCATTTTACCGGCAGGATTTCTGACTGCAGAAACAGCGGTATTTGAATTGATATACTTTGTTTGTGTAAAAAAATAGTTTGAGGGATTAGCAATCTGCCTGATGCGTTTTCCTGATCGCACATCAATCCTAACCAGGTTATTGGTACCCTCCGGGCTTACTTCTACAGCCAGTATTTCAGTTCCATCAGCATTAATATCAGGTGAAAAATATTTTGTCCGGTTAGTTATCTTTTGCTGTTGCCCGGTATAAATATCAAGCAGTTTTATCACACTGTAATCACGGTTTGTCCATCTCGGGTCCGACTCGTATGCTGCATACACAACCTTACCATTGCGGTAAGCATAATAATCATCAATCACAACATCCCTCACCCTTAGCCGGGTTTCTTTTCCCTTATAAAGAATATAAAAGGCATTTATTTCTTTATAAGATTTTTTGGTTACCAAAATACTGTCATCACTGATATAATTGGGAAACTGGTAATCAACCACATTGTTTTTTTCTTCTTTTGTAAGATATGTAAATGAAGTGGCAGCAGCTGTTTGCGCCGGCATTGACCTGAGTTTAAAATACTGTATCGCATCTTCCCTGAATTGCCTGTAAGATCTTCCTGAGTATCTTTCGATGGCCCGGTTAAAAGCATAAAATACACCCCTGAACCTTACAGCATCATTGGTTACCTTATTCCAGAAATTGTCTCCAAATTTTTCATACCCATATGCAGTTAACAGGTAACCAAGTGCATAATGGTTAGGCGTTAGATCCTGATAAGAGCCATTCCTTAACTTCATCCATGAATAATTTTTATTACCCAGCCACAATGATTTAAATTCATTGTAAAAGGAAGGCATCCTGCCACGCCCCTGTTCGCTCACCAGGGTTTCCTGCCACACGGCATCGCCTTCAAAAAAATAATCAGGCACCGTGATTCCATTTGCCAGCAACTGCCCCTCCTGCCCCAGGAAAAATGAAAATACTTTGGTAAATCCCTTATTAAAATTGCTGAACTGTTGCATATGCCTGTTTTCATGTATAGCCAGGTTATCATCCAGCCGTAAACTACCGGTAGAAAAATTATTCTGTGGCGGTATCATGTAAAATTCACTGATTACCGGTGCAAGGCGTACATAGGCATTTGGAATTGTTGTTTGATTTTGTAAAACAATATTCCATTTTTTTTGGCTGCCACCGATTGTTTTGGCAGTAGAATCGCCCAACAGTTTCATTACATTGGCAATACGGTTTGCCTGGCTGTCTAACCCGTTTGGGAAAATTACCCTGGCCCTGTCTGTGTTTATCTGTTTCCATTTTAGGGATGACGGGTTGCCGCCAAAGTTTTGTGCCAAAGCAGAAAAAAACTGCACAGTAAATAAAACAGCAAGAAAGACAATTCGTATATTTTTCATTTATTAAAGTTAATAAAAGAACCAATTGGCTGTTATTTGAAATATATTTTACCGAAAAATAAGGATTAGCGCAAACAAAATACAAATACCAGAATAAGTTTAGTATTTTCGATATAAAATTACCTCATATGAAACTTTTTGTTGCCGGGCTGCCTTATGATTTAGATGATGCCGAATTAATGGAAATTTTTGAAAAATTTGGAACGGTAGTAACTGCAAGGGTAGCCATGGACAGGGATACCGGAAAAAGCAAAGGTTTTGGATTTGTTGACATGCAAAATGCTGACGAAGCAAAGGATGCTATTGAAAATTTGAAAGATATTTCATTGGGCAAAAAACCGTTGATTGTAAAAGAAGCTGAGGAAAAAACCGGCCCGCCAAGCGGGGGCGGGTTCAGGCCCGGTGGACAAAACAGAGGTGGTTTTAATAATGGAGGCAACCGGAGAGGGTATTAATTAAAAAAACAAGTTTCTTTAAAAAATACTACAGCAGGTTGAACCTGCTGTTTTTTATTGCCCTGTTTTGAAATTCATAACTCTCCACTCGTCTTCCAATATTCCCATTTCTATCATACTTAAAAACTCATTGTTAAACCAAAGTATATCACGGGAAACGCCTTCGATATTAAACCCGCATTTAAGATAACAGTTCAATGCTGCTTTATTATTTTCGTAAACACCCAGGCTAATGCGGTGCAGGCCCAGTTCTTCAAACCCGATCTTTAAAACGGCCTTTGTCATTTGCTGGCAAATGCCTTTGCGGTGTGCAGCCGGGTTGCCAACCAAAACCCTGCTGATACGGGATGAACGGTTCTTCCAGCTTAATCCTCCCAAAGAAATATGGCCAACAACTTCGCCTGTTTCTGTATCAATTGCTTTATAAATAAACGCATCCGATTTGTGTGGTATGTTGGTATCCTTAATATACCACTCCAAACTGCTGTTGGTTAACGGAAATGAAAATAATGAACCCGACCATTTTGTCAACAGTTCTTCTGTATCTATCCAATTTATTAATTGGGGAATATCGCTGTGTTCAAAATGTTGAAGTATGATCATTGGCTGTTCTGCTGCATGTGAACAGCGAATGTAAGACTAAATGAAGGAGGAGAAACAGTTGATCATTTTAAATATTTATCAAACCAATCTACAAAATTCTTTTCTTCCACTTCCTGGTTACGCCAACCATGGCTGCCACCTTCTTTAATGATCAGGTTGCAGGCAACTTTAACTTCTTTAAACCTGGCAATGATAGATTCTGATTGTTGCTTGGGAACCAACACATCTTTATCGCCATGAATAATAATTACAGGAGGATCATCAGCACTTACTGAATTTATTGGGGAGATATCTTTTGCGATAGCCAATCTTTTTTGTAAATCGGTTATTGAAACTAAAGTTCCGGTGGTATCGTTCCATACTTTAAAATCGAATGCAGCCGCTACTTTGGCAAAAACCAAACCAGCCTGGTTTATGGTGCCGGTTGTGTTTACAGCACCATAATTTATAAAATCGGTAGGCGGATAAAACACAGCAGCAGCCTGTACCCTGCTGGATACTTTATCAACCGGGTCAGAAGATTTTGCATCAGCTGTTTCATCTGCTGTGGCAATCATTAAAGATAAATGGCCGCCGGATGATGCACCAGTGATACCAATCTTATCCGCATCAATGTCGTATGATTTTGCATTAAACCTGATAAACCGAACTGCTCTTTTTAAATCAACAATTTCATCAGGAATTGTATAACGGGGCTGGCATCCAACCATTACACCAAATACGGTATAACCACTTTCTATGTACACATTGGTTTTGATTGTGAACCTTTCTCTCATTCTTTCTGAAGAAACCCAGTTGCCGCTGAGCACAGTGATGATTGCCTTACCATTTGTTTTCTGCAAAGGCTTTAGCATCATCATGGTTAATGCCATTCCATCTTTACGGCCATAAATAATTTCTGTTTTGGAAAAAATCAAACTGTCCTGTGCTGTTGTACTTAAAGTAAAAGCAACAAGTAATGAAATAAAAATGTATCGCATATTGTATATTTTAATTGATGTAGATTATTCAAACAACTCAGCCTGTGGATTGTTGGCAACCTTTGGCTCCCACTGCATTTCAATGGATTTATTAAAGTCGACAAGTTTATTGCCCAATGCTTTCCAGCCCATCACTTCCACCACTTTTGTTATTTTAATTTTTGCCTTACGTACCTGTGCTCCCCTGCCGCTTTGCATGGCCAATATCGGTTCATCATCGGTTGTAACAGCTTCCAGGTAATTGCCTTCTCCTTCTTTAATAAAGAAAAATTTATTGTGCAAGGTAGAAGTTTCAATTTTAAACCGCTTAACACTGTACTGTAATTTTTCTTTATCAAAATAAACAGCACTGATTATTTTTTCAGCATCAAATTTTTCGATCAGCAACACTTTTTCAGTTTCAAAACGCTGGGTTAATTCCTGGTCGGTTATTTCATAATTACCATCGTTGTAAATAACCAGCAACCTGTCTTCAGCCTCAAACTTGCCCAGGTATTCGCCTTTCTCATCCGAATTCAGCCTGCCGAATTTATTATCAAACCAGAGTTTTTTAGCATCTAAGGTAGAGTTACCGGCTTCTTTAAACTTAACTGTTTTGATAGGATACTTGGTTACCTGGTTGCCTATGCTTCCCCTTGATTTAATATCCTGCTCTTCAAAATAAAAATCAATTTCTTTATTTCGGGCCGTGCAATTAGGACTTAAAATTATTTTCACCACTTCGGCTTCGCCATTGGCATTGGCTGTAAAATAATGTACCCGGCTTTTATCAGCACCTTTACTAAGGTCATATTCTTTATCCCTGGTTACGCCTGTTACATTAAACCGCTTGGCATAACTTATGCCTGTTTTACCATCTACGTAAATCATGTTGTAGGTGGTTCTTTCATCAGTCTTCATAAAAACAGCCACGTGCAATATATCTTTGCCGATAAATACTTTATCCGAAACTTTTACCACTTTCATAATACCGCCTTTGGTAAAGGCGATAATATCATCCAGGTCGGAAACTTCGGCAACCAGTTCATCTTTCTTTAAACCGGTGCCGATAAAACCATCAGCAAAATTTGCATAGATCTTAATGTTTGCAATGGCAACCGATTTAGCCTGAATGATATCAAATTGTTTGATCTCTGTTTTACGCTCTCTTCCTTTCCCGAATTTCTTAAGCAGGTACTCGTAATAAGCAACTGCATAGTCTGTAAGGTTTGCCAGGTGATGTTTTACCTCTTTGATATCATTCTCCAAACCCTTTATCTGGTCGTTCAGTTCATCAATATCCAGTTTATAAATACGACGTACCGGTTTTTCAGTAAGCTTGATTATATCCTCACGGGTAATTTCTCTTTTCAGTAATTTTTTAAAGGGGATGAAGGCTTTGTCTATACCTTCCAGCACTTTATCCCAGGTTTCATGCTTTTTTTCAAGCTCCTTGTAAATTTTTTCTTCAAAGAATATTTTTTCCAGAGAAGTGTAATGCCATTTTTCGTGTAGCTCGGCCAGTTTTATTTCGAGTTCCTTTTTTAATAAGTCTTTTGTATTATCAGTAGCGGTTTTTAATAACTCACTTACTTTTAAAAACTGTGGTTTATTTTTTACAATAACACAGGCATTGGGCGAAATGCCCACTTCGCAATCGGTAAAAGCATACAAGGCATCAATGGTAATATCGGGAGAAATGCCTGGTGCCAGTTCAATAATTACTTCAACCTCTGCAGCGGTATGATCGGTTACTTTTTTAATTTTTATTTTTCCGAGGTCGTTTGCTTTCACAATACTTTCCATCAATTGCGTGGTGGTTACACCAAACGGAACACTTCTGATAA
>JANOVD010000112.1:0-1500 GCA_031417255.1 Chitinophagaceae bacterium | reverse complement strand
GCTAACAACAGTGGTATTTCAACCACCAATTCTTTTGGTTTTAACTACCGTGATCAATGGAGCAAAAGAATCAGTGTTTATGGCAGTTATTCATACAATCATAAAAATACCAGCCAGCTGCAAAATTCATCAACCCAAACTTTTTTTGATACCAGCAGTTTTATCAATAACCAGGATGTAAATAATTTAACCAAAGGAAATTCTCACCGCTTTACTTTTAATTTCGAATACCAGATTGATTCTTTCAATTACTTAAAGATAAGTCCCAGCATTAATTACAGCGGCAGCGATGCCAACAACCAAAGCGTTTTTGATTACCTGAAACCCGATGGTACCAAAACCAGCGAAGGCAACAATAAAAATCTAAACAATTCGCAGGCGCCCAATTTAGCGGCTACCATTTTATACAATCATAAATTCAGAAAACGCGGCCGTAATTTTTCAACCAGCATAACTTTGGGTACATCTCAAAATAATTCGGAGCAGGATGTGACCAACCTGAATTACCAGTACCAGCCTTTTATGGGGCCAAGAAATACTTTTCAGTTTATTGACCAGGAAAACAACAATTATAATTATGGCGTTCGGTTTACCTACAGCGAACCTTTAAATAAATACCAAAGCCTTGATTTCAGTTACGCTCATAATTTAAATTACAGCCGTAACGACCGCCAGACTTTTAATGTAGATTCTACATCGCAGGTAAAAACACTCAACAGTTTTTTAAGTAACGATTATGAAAATAATTTTTACAATAACCGCATCGGCTTATCTCTACGAACCACAAAAAAGAAATACAATTATACCATTGGATTAAGTTTACAACCGGTAAACCTGCAGGGCAATTCAATAACCCGTGACAGTGCTTACAAAACTATCCGCAGAGCAAATGTATTTCCCATTGCCAGGTTTGTGTATAATTTTTCAAGAACAAAAATATTTAATTTCAGTTACAACGGAAACGCCACCCAGCCCAGTTTTAGCCAGCTGCAGCCGGTACAGGATTTTACCAATCCGCAGAGTACTACCATTGGTAACCCAAACCTTAAACCATCCATCAACCACAACCTGAACCTGAGTTTCAACAACTTTAATTTTGTAACCGGAAAAGTAATATTTACCAATTTAACTTTAAGTACCATCCGTAACCAGATCGTAAATAAAACCGCCAGGCGTGACAGCCTCGGCTCAGTTATTTCCATCCCCGAAAATGTGAATGGCTATTACAATGTGTTAGGTTTTTATGCTTACTCAAAGCCATACAAAAACAGGAAATATGTTTTAACATTCAACGGCAGTTTAAACTTCAATCATAATATCAGTTTAACCGATAGTGTGCGTATCATTGGCAATATGCTGGAGCAAAATCTTAATCGCCGTAAAATAAACGGCAACAACTGGATAATTACCCAGGGCTTTAATTTTGAGTACAACTACAAAGAAATACTTGAGCTGGGAACCGGTATAAGCTACAGCCTGAATGATAATACATTTAAAAGT
>JANOVD010000111.1:0-4871 GCA_031417255.1 Chitinophagaceae bacterium | reverse complement strand
GCGGAACAAAGACCAAAGTTAATGCCACAATGAATAATGGATTAATGGATTGAAACAATTCAGTATTGATCAGTTTTACACTTTTACCTCCCGGCCATTGGTCCTTTGGCACATTGTTGAAATACGGATCAGGCCCCATTGTTTGAACTACATTTCCGCTATCATCTTTTACATTTACAAAATATTGGTCTACTTTATTAACTAACCTCGGTGTATCCGTTACTTCCTGTAATGGGAATAAAGTACCCGTAATTTTTGCGGTGGTTTCAGATGCAACCCGGTCAGTATGTTTTTCTGCCCAAAGGGTCAGTCCTGTTGAGTTCTGGTTATAGATTGTCCAGAAAACGATACTTACTGTAAATATGAATAACAATGCCCCAATTCCTTTTTTATCGGGCCCTTTTGCTTTTACATAAAGTGAAACATAAAAAGCTATAATGGGTAAGCAGGCAAAGATAAAAGCATCGTTAGCAGGGGTGCCCATTAATGTGCTGCCAAACAACATAGAAGGTACAAACCAACCGATAGCTGCTGCTATCAATGCAGGTAAAAACACATAGCCAAAAATCTGGGTCAACGACATATCCTCAGCCTGAACAGGTTTTTTCACATCAGCATATTTAACCGATTTAAGATTTACAGCAAGAATGATCATTCCGATAACCAGGCCAACACCTGCTGCTGCAAAAGCATATCCCCAACCATATTCGTTCCTTAAATAGGCAGCTACAAAATTGCAAACGAAAGCACCTATATTAATGCCCATGTAAAAGATATTGTAAGCATTGTCTTTTAAAGGTTGCAGATCCTGCCTGTTATAAATATTACCAAGCAGGGTGGAGATGTTTGGTTTAAAAAAACCATTTCCTACAATAATTAAAGCAAGCCCCGAGAACAATGCTGTGTTTCCTGGTACGGATAAACAGAAATATCCCAGTGCCATCATGGTTCCGCCTAAAAAAATAGATTTTGTATAACCTAATATCCGGTCTGCTATCAAGCCGCCAATAAAGGGTGTTAAGTATACCAATGCGATAAAACTACCTACAATATCTGCTCCTATATTCTGCGAAAAGCCTTTTCCGCCGGTAGTGGTATCAATGAGGTATAGAAACAGGATACCTACCATTAAATAATAAGCAAATCGTTCCCACATTTCTGTAAAGAACAACACATATAATGCTTTAGGATGTTTACCAAGTTTTGCTTGTTCGCTCATGTTAGTTGATTTTAAAATGCTTGTTAGATGGTTTAGTTGCTCAAAATACTGAAATTCTGTGGAGTAAAAACAAATTCAGTATGTCTATTTTTAAATAAAACAGCCTGTCCCGCTATGGGGGATTACAAAAAACAGATATCTAGCCGCCGTTTATAAAATATATTGTGAAATAAGACTTTAGAATTTTTATATTCGCTAACGATTTGTTCAGGCATCTAAAATTCAGGTTATCAATGAATATACTCTTAATAGGCTCCGGAGGTCGTGAGCATACCCTGGCATGGAAACTTATGCAAAGCCCGCTGTGCAGCAACCTGTTTATTGCCCCCGGCAATGCAGGCACTGCCTTATGTGGAACTAATTTGCCCATTGCTGTTTCTGATTTTGAAAGCATGGCAACTGCATGTACCGCAAATGCCATTGATATGATTTTGGTTGGCCCCGAAGAACCATTGGTAAAAGGCATCTATGATTTTTTTAAAAATAAACCGGGGTTTGAAAATATAAAAGTGATCGGTCCTTCAAAAGAAGCTGCACAACTGGAGGGCAGTAAAGCTTTTGCCAAAGCATTTATGAAGCGGCACAATATACCAACAGCTGCTTATGGCGAATTTACAGCTGATAAATACCTGGAAGGCGTTGATTATATAAAAAAGCAATCGCTTCCGGTTGTTTTAAAAGCCGATGGATTGGCAGCCGGAAAAGGCGTATTGATCTGTCAGAACCACCTGGAAGCCTGTTCAGAATTTGAACTGATGCTGCTTCGCTCTAAATTTGGCGAAGCCGGAAAAAAAGTGGTGATAGAAGAATTTTTAAAAGGCATTGAGTTAAGTATTTTTGTTTTAACCGATGGCAAAAATTATGTGTTACTACCCGAAGCAAAAGACTATAAACGTGTGGGAGAAGAAGATGCAGGGCTTAATACAGGCGGTATGGGTGCAGTAAGCCCGTTGCCTTTTGTTACACAGGAATTTCTGCAAAAAGTAAAAGAAAAAATAATTGAACCTACCATTGCAGGATTAAAAAAAGATAAACTTGATTATAAAGGTTTTATCTTTTTAGGGTTGATGAACGATGAAGGCGAACCCAAAGTGATTGAGTACAACTGCCGCCTGGGCGATCCGGAAACCGAAGTGGTGATACCCCGGATAAAAAACGACCTGGTTGAATTGCTGGTGGCAACCGCTGAACAGCGGCTTAATGAAATTACCATTGAAACCGATGAGCGTGCAGTTGCAACTGTTGTAGCAGTAAGCGGCGGTTATCCCGGCGATTATGAAAAAGGAAAAGTGATACTGGGGCTGAATGATCTGGTATTGGAAGACTGTATTATTTTTCATTCGGGAACAATAAAAGATGGCGATGAAATTGTTACCAATGGCGGCCGGGTATTGGCTGTAACCTCTTTTGGCGCCAATATTACAGAAGCTGTTGAGCAATCAAACTATATGCTGGAGCAATTGCATTTTGAAGAAATGTATTACCGCTCAGACATCGGGTTTGAATTTACTTTTAATAAAATGACTTAAGTTTTTGTGGTTTTTACCAGGTAATTTTTACAACAAATACCCCGGCTTGCTTAATATGCCACCAAACAGGTACAGCGGCAAATCTTTCTCAAAACAGCGCAATGCGAAAGTTTCTGTAAAACTTTGAAAAATAAAGGGTTTGCCGTTGTTAATTCAAATATTTTCCACCAACTTTGCTGCCATTGATTAAATTTCTTTTTCACACAAAAAAATATGGGTCTCTTTAACTTTTTTACACAGGAAATAGCAATTGATTTAGGTACGGCAAATACCCTCATTATACATAACGATGAGATTGTAGTAAATGAGCCTTCTATTGTTGCATTAGACAGAAATAATCCGAAAAATATTTTAGCCGTGGGCAAAAAGGCATTGATGATGCATGAAAAAACCCACGAAAGTATAAGAACGGTTCGTCCGCTTAAAGACGGTGTAATTGCCGATTTTAATGCAGCTGAGCTGATGATACGTGAAATGATCAAACTCATTTATCCCAAAAAACCATTGTTTGCACCAAGCTGGCGTATGATGATATGCATACCGAGCAGCATTACTGAGGTAGAAAAACGTGCCGTACGTGACAGCGCCGAGCAGGCAGGCGCAAAAGAAGTTTACTTAATTCACGAACCCATGGCCGCTGCATTGGGTATTGGTATTGATGTGGAAGAACCGGTGGGAAATATGATCATTGATATTGGCGGTGGTACAACCGGTATTACCGTAATTGCTTTGGCTGGTATTGTTTGCGATCAAAGCATTCGCATTGCCGGTGATGAATTTACTGCCGATATTATGGAAGCGCTTCGCCGTTACCACAGTTTATTAATTGGCGAGCGTACTGCCGAGCAAATTAAAATTCAGGTTGGCGCTGCCATGAAAGACCTCGATAATCCGCCCGATGATATTCCGGTTAACGGAAGAGATTTGGTAACCGGTATTCCAAAACAGGTAATGGTAAGTTACCAGGAAGTTGCTGAAGCCTTGGATAAAAGTATTTTTAAAATTGAAGAAGCGATACTGAAGGCTTTGGAAACAACGCCGCCGGAACTGGCATCGGATATTTACCGCAGGGGTTTGTATATAACCGGTGGTGGTGCATTGTTGCGTGGATTGGATAAAAGATTGAATGCTAAAATTAAATTGCCGGTGCATGTGGCCGATGATCCGCTGAAGAGTGTGGTAAGGGGTACAGGTATTGCATTAAAGCATTACGATAGGTATCCTTTTGTGATGAGATAAAAAATGGTCAATGTCGAATATGTAATTTTCAATGTTCGTATATATTGTACATTGAACATTCGAAATTGAACATTCGACATAATTAAATATTTTTCCCTCGGTGCGTAATATTTTTCTTTTCATTCGCCGGTATTTTACTTTCATCCTGTTTATTTTATTACAGGGTTTCAGCATCTATTTAATTGTTAATTACAGCAACTACCATAAAGCTGTATTCAGTAAAACAGCCAACCAGCTTACCGGTAAAGTAAATAAGCAATACAACCGTATAGAATATTATTTCAGGCTTAAAAAAACAAATGATTCATTGGTTGCAGCCAATGAAAGACTGTACAATAAATTAAAGGCCGATTTTGAATTGCCCGATACAACCAGCAACTACATCATTGATTCTTTAAAAATAGATTCGATGGAAGCTTACCGGAAATATCATTATTACCCCGCTAAAGTGGTTTATAATTCTGTGGCTGCTCAAAATAATTTTATTGTTCTGGGCAGGGGTGCATCGCAAAACATAAAAGAAGGAATGGGTGTAATTGATCCCAACAGCGGTGTGGTAGGCATTGTTACAGAAGTAAGCGACGACTTTGCTGTGGTGATGAGCCTGCTGCACAAAGACAGCCATATCAGCGGAAAATTATTAAAGAGCGGCGAAAGCGGCATCCTGAACTGGGATGGCAAAATACCCAATATCATTTCACTGAGCGGCATTCCTAAAAATGCAAAAGTGGCTACGGGAGATACGATAATTTCCAGCGGATTAAGTACCAGCAGTATCCCAAAAGGAATGATGATTGGTATTGTTACAGAAGTAAAAGCCGATAAAAGTTCGGGCAATTATCTAATTAAATTCAGAACTGCTGCAAATTTTCATAACCTGGAAT
>JANOVD010000110.1:0-4011 GCA_031417255.1 Chitinophagaceae bacterium | reverse complement strand
ACAACTGGAAGAATCTATTGATGAAATTGCAGAGCGCATTGGTAAACTTGGCCAAAAAACTATTGGCACCATGCAGGAATTCTCAAAGTTATCTGGCCTGAAAGAAAACCCGGGAACCTATCTTTCAGCAAAAGAATTAATAAGAGAATTACTTAAGGATCATGAAACAGTTATCATTCAATTGCGTAAAAACGTAGATGACTGTGCTGAAAAAAATAAAGATGCCGGCACCGCCGACTTTTTTACAGGCCTGATGGAGCAGCATGAAACGATTGCCTGGATACTTAGAAGATACCTGAACTGAGGAGCATTGAATAATTTAATGAAGAAAGTGTGAATGATGTAATGTATTTATGCAATTCTGTAACATTTGCCGGCACAAACAAAGCCACCTTTGCATTAACATAATATCATTCAAACAATAAAAAAAATAAAAATGACAGCAAATAAAATTAATACGCAAACAAAAAAAATATTTTTAGGAGTTGCAGCAACTGCGTTGATATTTTTCTTTTCGGCCTGCGCTAAAAAAACTGCAGCAGTAAGTAAATCAGAAGCTCCAACATCTACTGTAGTTACAGAAACTAAAGGTCAGGTACAGATTAAGAGAGACGCAGGCAGCAATTACGTTATTCAAATAAATTTAAGAGAACTGGAAGAAGTGAATAAACTTGAACCGGAATCAAAAAATGCATACATTGTTTGGATGACTGCTGATAACCAGATAGCTCAAAAATTAGGTCAGATAAACAGTAATTCGGGTTGGCTTTCAGATAAATCAAAAGCATCCTTTGAAGGAGTATCTGAATTTAAACCAACAAAAGTTTTTATTACTGAAGAAGATAATGCGGCTATAAAAATGCCGGGTAAAAAAATTATCTGGTCTACCAGCAAATTTTAGTAACCTGTTTTGATGGCAAATTTTATAAAACCAGCCGGCACAAAACCCGGATAAAATAAAAAAGGGGAACATTTCAACATGGAATGTCCCCCTTTTTTGTGGAGCTGCAGGGAATCGAACCCTGGTCCAAACATATTCGCCGTAAGCTTTCTACATGTTTATTAATGCATTAATTGTAGGGAAGAGGCAGGAGCAAAACAAACCAACCCAATCCTTAGATGAATGGTCTTAAGCAATGGTCACATCATTCCATTACAGCATTCTGTTTTGTTTTTGAGTCGGCGGAAGAACATGGTAACAGAACAACCTGTTCAACGGCCCTAATGGGTGCTAATCTATCGATTAAGCAGCCATGGCATACTGAGTATTGCCATATAAAATTTTCGCATTCTGATTAAAGTGCTAATTACGCAACGCACTACATGCTTACACTTACAAAGAGCTATGCTGTCAAAACCGGTCAGCCCCAAAAAAATCTTACTCAAACAGTAAAACAACTGCTGTAAAATTACAAAAAGTTATCCAGCTCTGGCAATTTCACTTACTAGCAGTTCAAAGTCAGTTCTACAGCCATCCAACCGTTTTATTCCCAGCCAAACTATCTAACAGGTTAGATGCAAGGTGTTTATTCTAAAATAATTGTTAAAAATATTGTTTGATTTATATTTTTTTTCTGTATTATTGTAGGGTACAATTACGGTTTTGAAGTAAGCAATAAATTATTTCTTTTAGCTAATATCACAACCAGTAATTAAATATCCTCCTGAATAATCACGCATTATCCTCTTGAAAATACACCCATATTTTGTTAAACCACTTTTGAATTCAGTTAACCAATTAAATAATTTTTATGAGAAAAATTATCCCCCTAATCGTTTTAATGCTATTAAGTGTGTTTTTCACAAAAGCACAGAATGTAACCCAGGCGGAAGCCAACCTTGCTTTACAGCTGGTTGATGCGAACAAAACCGTGATAGGCGTTACAACTGGAGAAATTACAAATTCAAAAGTGTCCAGTACTTACGAAGACAAAACTACAGGTATACGTTATGTGTATCTGCAACAGTCTTATAAAGACAGACTGGTTTACAACCAAATGCTGGTACTGGCATTTAAAGCTGGTAAATTAATTTCCAGAGCGGGAAGTTTTCTTCCAAATATAGAAAGCCTTACAAATGGATCTACAGCCACAGCGGCGGTTACACCTGCCGATGCTGTCCGTACTTCTATTTTGGATGCAAAAGCTGATATGCCAGCTTTGATTACGGTTCTTAGTACGCTTGAAAATGGAAAAAAATATGATTTTGGTAAATTAAATATTGCCACGGAAAATATTACTGCAGAACTCATGTGGCTGCCAATTGACGATGGTAAAAATATTACCGCAGTGAAACTTGTATGGCAGGTTCAGCTTTTTCCAGTTAAAAATTCAGATTACTGGAACATAAGGGTTGATGCAAACAACAATACGGTCGTTAACAAAAACAGTTTGACTGTTTCTGAAAATTTTAACCAGTTTGCTACAACCAAGCTGCCTGCTTTTATGAAAGCAGCAAATACTACACAGCAAAAAGCATTTACTAATACTGGCCTGGTTTCTGAAAATACTCAGAAAAATGCTACAGTGAGTCCAAGTCTTGTGGGTACTGCAAATTATACAGTTATTCCTTTTCCAGCCGAAAGCCCAATACATCCTGGAGGTGCAGCAGCAATTCGTACCAATCCATGGACATTGGCAGGTGGTAATGCCGTTTCCTTGGGATGGCATAATGACGGAACACTGGATTATATTACCAGCCGTGGAAATAACGTATATGCCCAGGAAGACAGAGATAACAACAATTCTACTTTTGGTTTAACTGCTACATCCACAACCTCGCCCGACCCATTAAATTTTACTTATGCCGGTCAGCCGAACTATACCGTGGCTCCAACAACGGCTGGTTTCCAGCAGTTTGCCATAACCAACCTTTTTTACTTGAATAACCTCTGTCATGACCTGACTTATAATTATGGGTTTACTGAAGCTGCCCGTAACTTTCAAAATGATAACCAGGGCAGAGGGGGTGCAGGTGGTGACTATGTAATTGCTGATGCACAGGATGCAGGCGGTTTGAACAATGCTAATTTTTCAACTCCTCCGGACGGTACCAGGCCAAGGATGCAAATGTATTTGGGCTCGCCAACACAATCTACTATAACGATGAATGTAAATACGCCTCCAGTTATTGCTGGCCCTTATACAGCTGTAGAAGGGGCGTTCAGTACTGCAAACCTGCTGGCAAATGTTGGGCCTGTAACAGCCCAGGTGATATATTATAATGATGTTGCAGCTTCTACCCATGAAGCATGTGTAACACCTTCAAACGGAGGAGCCTTAACTGGCAAAATTGCCCTTATAAACAGAGGCAATTGTAATTTTACTGTGAAAGTAAAAAACGCACAGGATGCTGGTGCAGTTGCGGTAATCATGGTAAATAATGTTGCCGGAGCTCCCATAGTTATGGGTGGCGGACCAGATCCCACAATTATTATTCCTGCAGTAATGATTTCAGATGTGAATGGAGCATCAATTGCTGCACAATTGGCCAATAATGTAAACGTCACCTTGTCCGGTACACCTCCAGGTTCAGTACAATTAGATGGAGACCTTGATAATGGCATAATTGCGCATGAATTTATGCATGGAGTAACTAATCGTTTAACTGGTGGCAGCGTAACCTGTTTGAATAATGCCGAACAGGCAGGCGAAGGATGGAGTGATTATCTGGCACTAATGATGACCACTAACTGGGCTACTGCAACGGTATCTGATGGTAATAATATATCCAGACCAATTGGTAACTATCTTTTTGGTTATCCAGCAAATGGTCCTGGAATACGCCAATACCCCTATCGCACCAACATGTCTGTGAACCCGTTAACATATGCTAGCTTGCCTACTCAGGTAATTCCGCATGGTGTTGGTACAGTATTTTGTACTGCCCTATGGGAAATGACCTGGGAAATTATCCAAAGCAGAGGAATCAGTGCAAACGTTTTCAACGCATCGCTGACAGGCGGTAATGTGGTTGCATTCAGAATAATGATGGAAGGTTTAAAATTACAAC
>JANOVD010000109.1:0-12309 GCA_031417255.1 Chitinophagaceae bacterium | reverse complement strand
TTTGAACAAACAAAAATTCAAACCAAACAAAAGGCAGACCGCACTTATTGCGATCCGGTTAAGAAAAGAATTTGTAATCAAAGGCCTTATGTATGTATTAACTATGGCAGGTCGCCATACATACCCTGTATGGGAGGTTTCTAATAACTTTCGGAACTTAATTTGTCATCTGATCGGGTGAGAAATACGCTTTCCCTTTTATACCGGAAAACATTTTTTTCCATTTTGTTTCCTTGTGAAGATTTTTTAAGGCAGGGTCAAATTCAATAACATATTTATAATTAAAACCTGCCTGCAATGCAAGTTCCAGCCATTTCCAGGCTTCGGGGTTATTGCTGTTTTTTGCCTCCAGTCTTGCCATATTGTACAGGTTAATACTGTCGGTTTTATTTATAAGGTAAAGCCTT
The DNA here is from genome assembly GCA_031417255.1 of Chitinophagaceae bacterium. Lineage (GTDB taxonomy): Bacteria > Bacteroidota > Bacteroidia > Chitinophagales > Chitinophagaceae > Ferruginibacter. Next base: position 11,902 of record JANOVD010000109.1, on the reverse strand, counting down.
TTGTAATATTCAAACGCCTGTTTTGGTTTATTATTCAGCATAGCCAGTTTTCCCTGAAGTGATATTAAAACAGGATTGAAAATGGGAGTTATCAGTTCTGCATTATTCAATAATTTTTCAGCATCGCCAAAGCGGCCATCCTGCATATAAAATGTTGCCAGTAATAATTGTTTATCAAAACTCAATTCATTTTTTTTATACAAAGAATCAAGTTGGGTAAGGGCATTTGTGAACCGGTATGTAAGCGCATACATTTCAACCAGTTTATTCCTGGTGCCTGCATCAGTTGGATTAAGCTCAACTGCTGTTTCATAAAAGTAAATAGCCGAATCGCTTAAACCCTGCCAGTAATAAAGATCGCCTAATTTGGTATGTACGCCTGCGAGCACAGTTTCATCATCATTTATCAGCATCGCCGCTTTACGCAAATAATAAATACCATCTGTGTAGGGTTTATATTTTGGCTTGGGATATTTCAATCTGGGTATTATTGTACCGTATGGTAATAACCGGTATATTATCGGGGGAGGAAATTTTTTTTCACTGGTTTGGGGAAATTTATATTCGGTTTTGCCTGTTATCGGGTCAATCCATTTTTTGTCTTCCCAAAAACCATCCGGTTCAAACCTGGCCATTGTATATTGAAAATTACCGGCTTTTAAATTCCAATTGGCATTTTCCGGAAAATGATCAGCAGTACGTTTATAAAATGCATTCAATTCCCGGTCAATGCTGTAATTGCTCCGGATATTGTATTCAAGCAGGTAATTTTCAGCATCATTAAACCTGCCGGTTTTTTCAAAAAGATTTGCCAAGCTTAAGTAACCTTCTGCATTGTTTGGATTGGCGGCAATAAGTTTACGGTAGTAAATTTCCGATTCGCTGTAATGGTTCCAGTTTTCATAAACCTGCGCCATTAATAAATAATCTTCTTCTACATCGTAATAACCAAGCCTGAAACAACTCTCGGAACAGGAATCAACAATAAATTCTGTTGATATAGATGATTTAGCGAGTAATGAATCATAATATTTTGTAAAGAGCGTAAAGGGCAAATGATTATCAATGGCCAGTTTCAAAACCAATTCAGCTTCCTGATACCGGTTTTGTTCTACGAGTGTTTTTCCCAGGTAATGAAATGCAAGCGGATTTTTATTATCAAGCGCAATCACCCGTTTAAATGCACGCTCAGCCCTTGCCAGGTCAAAATCACGGTAGGCAGTATATCCCAAAGCAAACTGCCCCAGGATATCTTTACCAGAAATAGTAACCGAATCAATGTAACATTCTATAAAAGGAGGAAGCATAGATTTTGGCAGTCTCATGCTCCTGGCATTATTCAGTTCATTAAAATAAAACCCTTTTTTTCTTTCACCTGATTCATAAAACATAGAATCGGCTTTTGCAAATGCTGTGTTTTGCATGTACACATAACCAAGCCGCTCAAAAGGAATAAAATGCCTGTCGTTAATTTTAATGCTTTTTTGAAATTGCTCATCGGCCTGCAGCAGGGTGCCCTTTTTTTCGTAAATAATGCCATAGCCCAGGTAAAGATCCTGAAAACCGGGCTGCAGTACTTTAGCCGAATCGGCATAATACATGGCTGAATCAAGTTTATTATCTGCGGCAAATAAATCCGACAAATTAACCAACGGTATTGCCCAGTTGGGAGCCCTTGCCGCTGCTATTCTGAAATTTGTTTCTGCATCCTTATACATTTTTTTATAACTGTATAAAATGCCTATTTCATTGTATATATAGGCTGCATGTTCTTCAATTGCAAGTGCCTTGTTTTGCGCTGCAAATGCCTTATCAATTAAAGCTTTTTGTTTTTCTTTTGCAGTTATTGGTATTTTTAACCTGGCAGCTACACCCGTAAAATAATGTAGTTTGACCCTTATGAGGTTTTGGTAATAATCATTATCAGTAGTTACAAGCTTCAGCGCTACTTCAAACATACGCACATATACATCATACCCATTGTTGTTTGCATTATAATACCTGCGTTTTTCTAATTCAGCAGCATCTCCCTTCAGGTATTGTGTAATTACACGCTGGCCCACTTCATCAAATAATGATGCCAGCCTGTTATTAAACATTTTTAGGGATACGATATCAGACTTTAATGTTTTTTCCAGTTCGGTTAATTTATTTTCGCCTTCTGCACTAAGGTCGTTTTTAAGTACATCAATCAGTCTAAACGTTAATAATTCTTTTGCTATTTCGTTAAGCCTGAAAGTATCAGTTAATGCTTCCAGGCTTTTCTGCTTTATTAAACCAAAAAAATATTCTTCTGGTGAAGCCTGTAAATCATCTTCTGCAGCAACATTATTTACCATTAATGCCCGCTGCATCATCCTATCCTGTGTAATTTCTCTATTTGCAGTAATCAATGCATTGGTATCTATATAGGATAAAACAAAATTGCCGGTACCACCATTTACAACAGGTGTTTGAATGATGCTTTCTTTTTTTAATACCAGATCATTTTTTAATGACGAATCAAGATAGGCTTTGATATCAGCAAGTGTAACTTTATCACCTTGTGGATTAGCCCTGCCTTTTAATCCATTTATCAGGTAATAAGAAAATACACCCCTACCCTCGCCCCAGTCTGTCTTTTCATTTGATAATTGATTTGATGAACTGGAAGTGATGCGAATCTCTTTATTCTTTAGTTTTCTTAACTGATTGCCAGCCAGGAAATTTCCTTTAAATCTTTTTTCGGTAAGCTTGCCCGAATGGCAGGCATCTGTTATGAGGATTACATTAGCCTGCTTCTTTAATGAAATGGTGTTGGCAATATCATTTAAATAATCAATGCTGAGGGCAAGCTTTACATAATTAAACGGCGGAGAATCGTAACAGATCAGAAACCCGTTGTTGTACATGGTTATATTTTCGAGGTCGCCATGGCCCGAGAAATAAAAATATACAACGTCGTCTTTTTTACAAATATTCTTTAACCAGTAAACAGCATCATACACAGCACCGGTTGTTGCAGCAGAATCAATCAGCAAACGTATATTTTGTTTGGGCACAGAGCCACCGGCCTTTGATTTTAAAAAATCAGCAAAAATTTGAGCATCCCTGTTTGCATACTGCAGTTGCGGAACTTCGGGGTCGAGGTATTTTGCAACGCCGATAATTAGGGCATAGGTGTTAGCGGAGCCGGCAGGCAATTCAGTTGTTACCAATGGCTGTGCGGTAAGTGAAACAGAAAAAAAACAAAATAGAAAAAAGTGAAAATGATATTTCATTTGTTTCGTTGGTAACGATGACTTAAAATTCATACATACAAAAAAATTCAACGTTGATTTTATTATTCTTTAAAGATAATATTTAATCTGAGTAAATCAACACAACCCCTCATCATCAATAACTATACAACTGATTAAATAAAAATTTAAAAGTACCATGCGATTGTGCCCTGAAAGTGATCTCGGGTGTAAATGCAAATAATTTCCCTTTGCCTACAGTTGCTTCAAATGCTGTGATACCGTTTTTTAAATAAGCTTCGCCCCAGCTCCAGCCGCTGCGTAAAATCTTATCATTACCAAACCAGGCCAACGGTTTTATTATGCCGTTGCTTACAGCATCGGGGTTCATCTTAAATACGGGGCTGTTATCAAAATAAATATCTGTTTGTTTGTTTGATCCCGAAGTTGCCATTTGATCATTATCTACCGTCATCTGTAAAATGCTTCCGGGAGTATAATATTTATCACGCCCCAAAGATTTTTCTTCCCCATTAACAATTTCAACCATGGCATTGGTTACGGGTAATTTTAAATGATAAGCCAGTTGTGTACTGCTGCCAATTGTTACAATATTGCCTCCCTGCTCTAAAAATATTTTTAATTGTGGAATTGATTTGGTTGCAGTAATACGGCCAAGCCTGTTTCTGAATTCTGCAGGAATACTATCCGGGTTTGGATTGTTGAATCCGAAACCTGTATTTGTATTGCTGCCAACAGATGGTATTGCCCCACTAACAAATACAATCACATCATATTTCGATCTCAGGTTTCCGGTGTCAATATCTTTTGGATAAATTACATCAAAGCCATAATCAAACTTTTCCAGTATCAAACGTACCCAACCCGACGGCATGGAACCGCCATAGGTATCCCACAAAGCAATTCTTGCTTTTTTTAATTTTTTTATTGAATTTGGTTTTTGATCTGTGGCAATAAACTGAACATGATTTTCTGTTACGGTTTTATCAATGATTGATTTTGCTTTTGCACCCGACGGAATATAAAATGAACCATTGCTGTAAGCCGAATCATCGGGAACTTTTGTAATTCTGTAAACATCAACTCCACCGTTAATTAAATTGTTTACAGCCTTATAAGACTGATTTACCCTTGCATCCAAAACATAACCGGCCGATGAATTTTTCACAGCAGGTATCCAGGGAAGTTTTATTAACTGTCCAAGCTGTTTTTTTTCAAAAGGGCCCTCAAATCCTTCCATGATACGGTCAAACTGTACACCCATCTGGTAAGCCAAAGTCCAGCCTGCAGCATCATACGGCGGCACAGGTGGCCCGCTGGGATATTGAAAATCATTGGGATGATCCTGTGGCTCAAACATATCCAGCACATGTGGCCTGAATGCCTGGTTTGTTTTTACGATGTATGAATTGGCGGGATAGGTTTTTCCGGCAACGGTAAAATCGGACGTTGCTTTTTGCACAGCGATACCGGTTTTTATCAATGCATTTAAAAATTCAACTGCAGTAGCAAAGTCTGGCTGATCGGATGGAATAATATAACCACGTGGATCTTTAAAAGCAATATTCTTCATCACACTGTCGTAAAACCTAACCGGCATATTACCTGTTGTGGTTCTGGAACTATCAGTATTCCTTCTTCGCTTTAAAGAATCCTGGTGAAGTTTATCCATGGCTGCAATTTTAGATGGTGAAAGCGACCATGTATCTGTATTGCCTTTGTCAATTGAATTTTTTCCCATCAGGTAAATATTCATCAGTAATTCATCCCTGTTTCTTGATGCATAATTTAAAACTGCATAGTTTAACGAAACAGAATAATCAATAGATTGACGGAACAGCCATTTTTGTGGTACTATCGGATAAGGTGTAGCCGCATTGGGAATTAATCTTGATGTAACCAGCGGAATAGTTGATGGATTGGGGCTGCCAACAATCTCAGTAAGCAACCCGATCATGTTATGAAAGTAAGTGGTGGTTCTCAATCCGCCATTATACCAGGTAGAGAAAACAGAGCCTGATTTGCTGGTGTAACCGGGTTTACCTTCTGCATTTAAACGGTTTTGCATGGCTGCTCCTACTGCATCTAGGCCGGTAATAATTAAGGGATCAAAAACATAATTAAACGGATCCCGGTATGGCGCCCCGGCAACAATGGAACCTGCAGGGCCGGCTTGGTGATGGTTGTACATGATCTGCGGTATCCATTCTATAAATAACTGCCGGCCTATGTTTTGCGATTCTTTAAGGTTAAGCATATAAAAATCCCTGTTATTATCGTGCCCTGCATATTTTTCATACAGCCTTGGTAAATTAGCGAGGCTTCTTTTTTCCGGTTTGGTTTCTCTCATGTACCAGTTGCTTTGCAGTTCCTGTCCATCGGGGTTGGCATGAGTCATTAAAATAATTACATCATCCAAAATGCGTTTTGTTTCATCGTCGTTGCGGCTGAGCAGTTGATATGCGGTTTCAATAAGCTGATGAATACCCACAGTTTCATTAGCGTGCAATCCGCCGTCAATCCAAACAACAGCTTTGCCTGTTTTGCTTAATTGAGTTGCTTCATTCAACGAAACTTCTGCATTTCCCAGTTGTTGTGAAATCTTTTTGTATTGCTCCAGTTTTTTTTGATTTTCTGCAGAGGTTACAATCAGCATGAACTGGTCTCTACCCTCTTCTGTTTTACCGATCACTGTAAATTTTGCCCGGGCAGATGCATCTCCCAGTTTTTTAAAATAAGCTTCAGTTTGTGTAAAAGTTGCCAGTTGATAATTATCGCCAATGTTAAAACCGAAATGCGATTGGGGTGTGGGAATTGTTTGTGCTGTAACAATACTGAGGCAATTACATACAATTACAAGGACCAGAAAGAATCTTTTAATTAGCATAATGTTGGTTTTTGGTACAACTAAAATAAACATTTATTGGGGTAACTGAATTATTACTGCATTCTGTTATTATTTCATAAAATATTTTGCCCATGAATTGAATTTTTTAAACGGTAAATTTGTGCTCGTAATTTTAAAAATACAGTTGTAACATGATTATACTGCCCAGTTTGCAGTAAGGAGTGAGTTCATAAAAAAGCTTCAGGTAAGGTATAATAGTGAAGGAATAAATATCCCATACCCTCCACGTACAGTTTTATACAAAGCAGAAGAATAAGCTTTATTAGTGCCTATTGTTTTTCAGCATCTTTTTTTACTTCGGGAAGTAATTTGATATAAGAAATTTTAAAACGGTTCATCACCAGTTCGCCCTGTACTTCGGCCTTACGTATGGCATTGCACATACCATCATGCGCATGGGCATCTCCAAAGCTATCAATATCGGCGCCATCAACATAGTAAGCTTTGCCATCAATACGTATGGCCATATCGCAGGTTTTACCAGGCAAGCCGAGTTTACATGTACCGCAGGATACTTCTGCGGTTTGAACCGGTACTGACGGATCAGGCGTGGTTGTTTTTGAAACGGAAGTTTGGGCTGCCGCAGAGCAGGCAAAAAGACTGATAAATAACAGGGTAATCAATGTTCTCATAAAAATGCTATTGATTTTGTGTTACAAATATACTGAAGAGCTATTGCTAAACCTGTTAATTATATAATTTTTTGGCAGAATTGTGTAATGATCTTACGCAGAATGAATTCAACTTTACAATAATGATCAGAACTACAAAAGTAAATTCAAGAAACTAACGTTGGGCTTTTGAAGCAACAGCTTAAAAGCCTGGTTATTTTAATAACAATTTTAAAGTGACAGGGTATTTGTTAGTTTTTATTTTTCCAATATCACTGTTTTTTTTTCGTTACCAGAAGACTATAATTAATCGGTACACTTTTTTTGCAGAATTAAAAATCGTATATCTAACATTTAAACCCTGTTATTATGAATCACCTTTTACGTACAGGCACCTACCTGTTAATTTTACTTTTTATCTTTTCATCCCCGCTTGTAGCTCAAAATGACCTTCAAAAGACAAGACAGGCTTTGCTGGCTGATAGTAAAGTAAAAAATTTCAGCTTCAATGATGAGTTAAAAACTATATCGTCTATTTCCTTTGCGCCGAGTACAAAATTTTATGCTGATGATGCACAGGCATTGATCAGGAATTATTTTAAACTTGATGTGCCCGGAGAAGAAATTAAATTTCAAAGGTCCACTTCAGTTAAAGCAGGGATCGAGATACAAAACTATAAACTCTTCTATAAGGGTATTCCTGTTGTGCATTCCGCTTATAATGTGGTATTGCAAAATAATAAGATCATTAACATAGAAGCAGAATCTTACGCTTTAAAGGAAGATTTTTCTGTTATACCTACATTAAGTGAAGCCAATGCGCTTACAAAGGCACTTGCATTTGTTAATGCAAGAAAATATGCCTGGCAATCACTGGCAGAGGATAAACTCAGAGCCGCTGGTAATCCTGCGCTCATTATGCAGCTTGATAAATTAATTCAAGAGCATTCACCTACAGGCGAACTTGTAATCGCAAAAAATAAATATGGCGATGGCCAGGCAAGGTTAGCCTGGAAATTTGATATTTATTCAACCGAACCGATCGGGCGTTTTTATATTTATGTTGATGCCGCAACAGGTAAGATCATTTTAAGGGATGCTATCATTAAACATACCAATGATAAAGTTGATAAACCATTTACGTTTTTGAATGAACTATCTAAAAAAACTGATAAAAAAACTGTAAATACTGGTAATCTGCAACAGCCGGTTCCCTATTCACCATTGGCCTCAGAACTGGGACAGGCCTTTACCCGTTATGCAGGTACCAGGAATATTTTTACAACAAGAGTTACGGTTCCTGTTGGTGGTACAACTGATCCTAATAACACCAGTGCTCAACTTACTTACAGCGGAACTGATCCGAGGACCCTGATATTAGGGCCTGAGCAGGTTTTCATTTTAAAAGATGATACACGTGGCCGTGGTGTAGAAACCTATGATATGAATAACGTTGGCGGGGCCCCTATATCTTTACCTGGACTTCATGCAAACTCACTGGCCTTTGTTGACAGGAATATTCTTGCCGGCAGTGAAAATATATGGAAAAATGAAACAGTTGCCGGAACATTGGAAGATCATGTTAGGGGTACCACCAGTAATGGATCAGTTGGCGTTGATGAAGCATTTAACGATGACATTGCATTGGATGCCCATTGGGGTGCGGAAATAGTTTATGATTACTGGAAAAATGTACACAACCGTTTTAGTTTCGATAATCAAAATTCTGCTATAAAAAGTTATGTACACTACGGGCCGGCTTATGATAATGCATTCTGGAATGGCAGCGTTATGACATACGGGGATGGTAGCGGCACTTCGGCAAACGGATTTAAACCACTTACCTCGCTGGATGTTTGTGCACATGAGATAGGGCATGGTATATGTTCATTTACATCTGACCTGGTGTATGAAAGCGAATCGGGTGCAATGAATGAAGCATTAAGCGATATCTGGGCAGCAGCTATTGAAAGGTATGTATTGGTAAATATTGATCCAACCTTAATTTCCGTTTATAAGCCCTTTTCTATTGGTGAGCAGATCTCTGCTAATCCTGCTATTCCACTAAGAAGGATGGATAACCCAAAGGCCAGAACAGACCCGGATACCTATGGGGGCCAGTATTGGATTAACCCGGTTTGCACACCTACATTAGCAAACGACCAATGCGGCGTACATACAAACAGCGGTATATTAAATAAGTGGTATTATTTATTAACTGTAGGTTCATTGGCAGGTTCCGGCCCTGATGTTTCTTATGCAGTTGCAGGTTCAGATGATGGCCTACGAGATAATGGCGCTGTTTACAACAGTGTTCCTTACTCAGTAACTGGTATTGGTTTCAATAAAGCTGATGTCATTACTTACCTGATGGAACTCACGCTTACACCAAGTGCAACATTTGCACAGGCAAGAACCGCAGCTATTAATGCAGCCCGGATAATCTATGGCGAATGCTCTGCCGAAGAAATTTCAGTTACCAATGCATGGAATGCAATAGGTGTTGGTGCTGCTTATACTACTTGCGCATTGCCTGTTATCTCCGCTTCTGCATTACTTACCGATGTAAGAGAAACAGCCGGTGGGTTTGCCTGCGACCGTTACAATGAGTACAATATTAATATAAATCTTACAGTAGCGCAACCAGGTATCACTACAGTAAATGTATCAGTAGGTGCAACAACCATGTCACCCGATGAATATGCACTTAGCGCTGCTTTTGTAACCTACAATATTGGAGAAACAGGATTACGTACTGTTAAACTCCGCATTTATGATGATGTCATGGTAGAGGCTGATGAAACAATTGCCATCGATGTTACCAGTGCATCCCCTGCCTCGAACCAGACTTTTACTTTTACAGTAAGGAATGATGATGTCAATCCATTAGTAGGTGGAACACAAACATTATTAAATGAAAATTTTGAAGCTATGGCTCAAGGCCCATTTGCTGCGCCAACACCTGGTACCTGGGGATTTATTGATAAAATATCTCCCAGCAATGTTCAGTGGGCCGTACGTACTGATGGAGCTGCAGTAACACCTATTTTATTTACAACAAAAAGAGCCATTATAGAAATAACTGCACCGGTAGCAATACCAGGCGAAGCACTCTATGACCAGGCAGCAGAAGCAAATACCATACTTAGGGCACCATTAATAAATGCTACGGGTTTAAATTCGGTTAAAGTAGCGTTCAAATACCAGGCTGGTGGTGAGCCTGCCTGCGATCCTGCATGTGATTATGCCCGATTACTTTATTCTTATGATGGAAATAATTTTTCTTCATTTTTCGATCTGCAGCCATTATTCCTTTCCTTTACTGAATCCAATTTTGAATATACACTACCTGCTTCCTTTAATGGCAAGCAATTCTACCTCGGTATACAATGGTATGATGATGCTAATGCAGGAACATCTGGCAGCGTGGCCATTGATAGTTTTGTAGTAACAGGAACCGGAAAATCAATTGAATCTGAGCTTGCAGATTCTGTAAGTGAAAAAGTAAATCCTGAAATTGGTAAGCCTTCATATTTTTATAGCCTTGCAGATGGAGAATTAATAACAAGCATAACGAATGGCACAGCTCATAATTATGGTTGTGTATCAACGGAGCTTGAAAAAGCAGGCAGCGGCGGCTTTGAGTTATATGTTGTTGGAAATGACCACCACCGGGTAGCTGATAAAATTATAAGAATTACACCTGTAACAAACAATGTAGCCGGTGCATATACTATAACACTTTATTTTACCGAAGCCCAAATTGCAGCATTGGAAGCATACACAGGTTTTTCCAGAACACAGTTTTATATTTATAAAACCTCTGCCAATCCTTATACCGGTGCTACAGCCGCAAATACTGAAAGAACAGCTGCTACTTATGCAGCATTAGCAGGCGTGGGTGGCTCTTTTTCAGCTTCTTTCAGTACAGGATTTTCAGCTTTTGCACTTGGCGCCGTTATAAATATTCCATTACCAATAAATTGCCTGGAATTTAAAGCGGTTAAAAAAGACAACAGTGTGCAGTTGGTTTGGAAAGTAAACCAGGAAATTAACAACAGCCGTTTTGAAATAGAACGAAGTTTTGATGGCGTGATCTACAGCATCATTGGTACCGTATTGGCCAATACAACAAGCAATGGTAATTATGATTTTACCGATGCCAGTCTATCGGGCAAAAGAGTTTACTACAGGCTGAAACAAATTGACAGGACAGGTGAAAAAAGGTATGTATGCAGCATTCTTTCAGTTCCGTTGGATAATGCAGATAAGTTCAGCATCAGCAAAGTGTATCCCAACCCTTCTGCCGAAGAATCATTTGTAAATGTGTATACTGCGGATGCCAGAACCATCAGCATGGAATATGTAAATACACTTGGACAGGTATTTAATCAACATACTATGTTATTGCAACCGGGAACTACACGTGTTACTTTAAAATTAAATGTACGGTCATCAGGTAACTTTATTGTAAGGTTTAGAGATGAAGCTGGCAATTTGCTGGGATATCAAAAATTCAGCAGGTTTTAAAACTTAGGGCATTTCAAAAAACAGAAAGCCGTTGCATAATTGTAACGGCTTTCTTGTTTAATAATTTCATTACCGCATTTAAAGATCAATTTCATTTTGTAGGGGAGTCTATTGGCTTATTTGAATCCATTTTAGGCTGCTCACCTGTACAATTAAAGATCGAAGCCGCTACCTGCTCCCTGAACAGTTGATTTTTTTGTAACTGTATTTGCCGCATTGCTTCCTCCTGTTCAAAAAAGCGGTATTCAAATTCAGAACTGAGTTCTTTCGTTTTATTCAGTGAATAAACTTTTAGCTCAGCACTGATTGCTTTTTCTGTGATAGCTGACAAGTTGAATGTATATGCTTGTGGCTGCAAGCCGGGCTGCCTCCAGAAAAAAGCCTGTTCTCCTTTGTAAGCCAATACAACCGCATCGTACGTGAACAGGAAATTAAGATTTTCTTTAAAGCTGTTTTCTTTTTTTTGTATCAATTGAAAACTACTAATACTGTCAGGGATTAAGTAAACCAATACACGGTCAAACTTTTCCTCATCCTGTATCTTAATATTCACTTCCTTGTAAATAAGCTTTGCAACCTTTCCTGTACCAGGGTCAGTATATGTCATACTCTGC
>JANOVD010000108.1:0-4222 GCA_031417255.1 Chitinophagaceae bacterium | reverse complement strand
ATAATAGCGATACTCTCTGCTTAATGCATCAAAACGGCAGTGTGCATTATCATCTACTTTAAATATTCGCTTAACCACGATGTCATCTGGTAGTATTGCATTCAGGTTATAAGCATCATCCATTATAGTTATTTCTGTATCGAAATGAAAAAAATTCTGGAAGGCATGCACACCGGTATCTGTACGGGAGGAACCGGTTAATTCAAATTTTTGTTTGTAAAAGATATCCAAGGCCTTTTCAATTTCGGCCTGTACCGAGTTGGCATTTTGTTGTACCTGGAAACCTGAATAGTTTGTGCCTTTATAAGAAACTTCAATAAAATAACGTGGCATAAGTGAGTCTTTCTGCTTCTTTAATATTAATTGCCCATCATGGCACTAAATCTTGTTTTGTAATAATTATCGGTAAACTGATCTTTCAAAATACCATAATTGTCTCTGTCGGTTACATAAGGAAATGCAGCTAGATAAAATTTATATTTTTCTTCTTCTACAATAAATAATACGCCCAGGTTTTTTATCTGCTCTGTTGTATAACAGGCAGTGGCAAACTGTTTATAAGCAGCTTTTATCATGTTTTGTTCGCTGGCCTGGCCTGCCATTTGTTTACGTAGCTTTAAAAAATCACTTTGAGTAGCTGTTTTTTTGCAGTTTAAGTTCACTTCTTTTTCAGAATTCAATTCTGTTTGTTTTGTTTGCTTTTTTTCCTTAATCACAAAATCATCTTTTTTTATTGAGCCTGAATCTTTTTTAGCATTTGGGTTTTGCAGTTCCCTATTAATAAACCTTGTGCCCATGCTGTCAACAATATCTTTTTTTGAAACAGAATTGGGTATTACCTTTTTATTTACCGGAATGGCCGTCTTTTTGTTTTCAGTTATTTTAATGACAGTTTCTGTTATTTTTTTTGCTACGCTTACTTCGGTAATTGACGAATCATTTACAGAAATGTCTATTGTTTTGTTTTCAGTTACATTAGTTGCTGGTTCTGTTATTTTTTTTGCTACGCTTACTTCAGCAATTGACGAATCATTTACAGGAATGTCTATTGTTTTGTTTTCAAGTGTTTTAATTACGGTTTCTGTTATTTTTTCTGCTACGCTTACTTGGGCAATTGACGAATTATTTATAGGAATGTCTATTGTTTTGTTTTCAGGTGTTTTAATTACGGTTTCTGTTATTTTTTCTGCTGCGCTTACTTGGGCAATTGACGAATTATTTACAGGAATGTCTATTGTTTTGTTTACGGTTACTTTAGTTGCTGGTTCTGTTATTTTTTTTGCTACGTTTACTTCAGCAATGGACGAATCATTTACCGGAATGTCAAATGTTTTGTTTTCAGGTGTTTTAATTTCTGTTATTTTTTCTGCTACACTTACTTCAGCAATTGACGAATCATTTACAGGAATATCTATTGTTTTGTTTTCATGTGTGTTAATGGCGGTTTCTGTTACTTTTTTTGCTACGCTTACTTCAGCAATCGCCGGATCATTTACTACAGCAGCTAAAATCCTTGCAAATTCATTACCACTGGTCTTTTCTTCTTTTTCTTTTATCAATACAAACGATTTTTGCAATACCAGTAACTCAGTGCTTTGTAAATTGATCATACCCCAGCCACCTTCATTATAATTTTTCAGGAGGAAACCTAAATCGGTATCTTTTACATCAACTGTAACATTCAGCTCAAACCCTTCATTATCAGGAAACCAGATTGCAAGTTTATATGCACTGTCAGTTAATCCAGAAATGATGATATAACCCGAACCGGAAGAACTAAAGGCCCTGTTATCCATTTTAATATAGAACGGCTGTTTGTTTTCGGTTTGAATAAAAATAAAGTGGGTTTGCTGAGCCTGAGCAGTTACAGACAGCAGGAACGACAGAAAATAAATAAACCCTGATTTTAAAATAACGGTATACATGTTAAGTTATAATTAACCCGCTCAAAAATACTTATTAATGCAATTGCTTTACCATTTAAATAAAAATTGACTTTGTATTAACTATCGCATACTTATTTTTGCACTCTAAATTTTAAATATGAAAAAATTGCTGTTTGTACTTGTATTGATTGCAGGTCCATTTTTTATGATGGCACAACCAGGTGCCGAATCCAGGGATACTTCCTGGAAAAAGATATTTCGGGAATCGAACCCCAAGGTTAATGCTTTGATACATACCAAGCTGGAGGTGAAGTTTGATTATGATAAAGCTTACCTGTATGGTAAGGCCTGGATAACGCTGAAACCACATTTCTATAATACTGATTCGCTTTTACTGGATGCGAAAGGTATGGATATTAAAGAAGTGTCGATAGTTAAAGGAACTGCAAAATCGAAATTAAAATATGATTATGATGGTATGCAGTTAAGAATTACCCTTGACAAAATGTACAAAGGCGGCGAAAACTATACAGTGTATATTGATTATACCAGTAAACCTGATGAGCTGAAAACAAAAGGCAGTGCTGCAATAACCAGTGCAAAGGGTTTGTATTTTGTTAACCCGAAAGGAGAAGATAAAGATAAACCAACACAGATATGGACACAGGGCGAAACAGAAGCCAGCAGCGCCTGGATGCCTACCATTGATAAACCCAACCAAAAAACCACACAGGAAATTTTTATGACCGTTCCCGCAAAATATGTAACCCTCAGCAATGGCTTATTGGTGAACCAGAAAAAAAATGCTGACGGTACAAGAACCGATTACTGGAAAATGGATATGCCCCATGCACCTTATTTATTTTTTATGGGTGTAGGAGATTTTGCGATTGTTAAAGACAGTTATAAAGGAAAAGAAGTAAGTTATTATGTAGAGAAAGAACAGGCACCTTATGCAAGAGGCGTATTTGGACAAACACCTGAAATGATGAAATTTTTCTCTGAAAAATTAGGTGTGGAATATCCATGGCAAAAATATTCGCAGCTAGTAGGCAGGGATTATGTTAGCGGTGCCATGGAAAATACCACGGCTACCATACACCAGGAAAGTGCTTACCAAAATGCCCGTGAACTGGTTGATGGTATTGGCTGGGAAAGCACCATTGCCCATGAATTATTTCACCATTGGTTTGGAGATTTGGTTACAGCCGAAAGCTGGAGCCATATTACGGTAAATGAATCAATGGCCGATTACAGCCAAACGATGTGGATGGAATATAAGCATGGCAAAGATGCCGGCGATGATGAAAACCTGAAAGGATTACAAAACTATTTATCGAACCCCGGTGATAGTAAAAAAGACCTGGTACGTTTCAGGTATGCAGATAAAGAAGATGTATTTGACCTGGTGAGTTATCAAAAAGGTGGCCGGATACACCATATGCTGCGTAACTATGTTGGCGATGATGCATATTTTAAATCGCTGAACAATTATTTAACCACAAACAAATTTAAAGCAGGCGAAGCAGGACAAATGCGCCTGGCTTTTGAAGAAGTTACCGGAAAGGATATGAACTGGTACTGGAACCAATGGTTTTATGGAAGCGGGCATCCCGTTGTTAAAATAGATTATAACTATGATAATGGCAAGGCGATGGTTATTATTGAGCAAACACAAAAAACAGATAAAATATTTCGCTTACCAATTGCGATAGATGTGTATACAGGCGCCGCTAAAAAAAGATACAATGTGTGGGTAGAGAACAAAGTTGATACTTTCAGTTTCTCATATACACAAAAGCCCGACCTGATAAATGTTGATGCCGACAAAGTAATGTTGTGGGCTAAAACAGATAATAAGACTGCTGAAAATTATGTACATCAAAATAAATATGCACCGCTGTATTTAGACCGTAAAGAGGCATTGGATTATTTTGCCAAAAAAGGAATGCCTGAACTGGTAAATGGTTTAACAGATAAATATGCACCATTAAGAGCAAGTACAATTGCCAAACTGGAGGCATCAAAAATGGCCGAAGATGCAAAAGTGATACAGGCCATTGAAATGATTGCCAATGCAGATAAAGACAGAAAAACAAAAGCTGCTGCCATCTCTTACTTAGCAAAAACCAGTAACGCCAAATACAAACCGTTGTACGAAAAAAATATTAACGACAGCAGTTATTCAGTTGCCGGTGCGGCGCTGGAAGGATTGATAAGCCTGGAACCAAACAAAGGATATGAGCTTGAAAAAAAATACAGTAAAGATGCCAAAGGTGCTTTGGGCGATGTGGTAAATGATGTGATCATTAAAGATGGTACCGAAGCTGATTTTG
>JANOVD010000107.1:0-4549 GCA_031417255.1 Chitinophagaceae bacterium | reverse complement strand
AATGGCAATTGAATAAATAAACCACCAATGGCTGCCCACTCGCCGTTCTTGTAAAGATTACCGTTGGTTTTTAAACTGTCAACAGTTTGTTTTAACAGGCCACCGTAGGCAGGGCCTATCTGCAGTTTTACTCTTTTACTTTCTCCAACATTAATATTCAACAGTACCGGAACTTCAAGGTAATTCAGTTTCGATTTTTTCTGGCTGCCACCCAAAAAAAGGTCATAATAAATATCATTGGGATCGTTACTGAATTCAGATGAGGTTTGTACAAAATTAACCTCAGGTTGTAACCCAAAACGGTTACTAAAATTAAATTGTAAAAAAACACCTGCCTGAAAATTAAAATTAAACCCCTCTTTATACGACTTACCGCTTATTTTATTGATATTAACGCCGCCTTTGGCACCAAAGCGAAAAAAGTTTTCGTGTTCACCATCAGTTTTATTGCGTTGAGCAAAAGAAGAGGTTGATACAAACAGAAGAATTGTCAGAAGTAATTTTTGCATGATTTTATTTTTAGTAAGGATACCGGTTAACAGCCAAGATTATGCCAAACTCATAAACTCCTCCCATTGTAATACATTGTTATTTCTAAAGTTACATTTATATATAACATTTCTTAACTCAGGCCAAACAACTCCTGCTTTTTCATCCATATCTCTTTATACCCTTTCTTCATTTTATTATCCAGAAAAGAACGGTCAATCAAGTCCATCACTTCCTTATTTTTACTGCCGAAAAATTTAAAACTATTGTAATAAACTTTTTCATTCAGGCCTAAGTTTTCAGCCAGTGCTTTAAAGTCGGCGAGTTTTATCCTGTTCTTCTTACCATTCAATGTAAGGGCAAGATCTTCTTCATCTTTGGGATTAAGCAGGTTTACATTCAGTAAGTCATACGCCGGGCTCAGTACAATACCTGCAGGCTGATGCATCAATGAAAAATTCTTTAAGTGCATATCATTATTGCCACACAGGTAACTGAACAAAACCAGTTCAAAATAACCAAGCAGGTCAAGCCCTTTGTAGCAATAATAAGCTACCAGCTTACCGGCTTTTTCATAAGAACTTTTGTACTTGTTCTCTGTTAAAAATTCTGATAACTGGCACAGGTCCTCAACATGTATTTTCCTGCCTTCCACCCTGTCGAAACGCCTGGCAATATATACCAGGCTGCCATCGCTGGCCTGCAGCAGTGTATGGTTACACACAGGTATTTTAAACAGCCCGGCCAGGTGCATGGTAAGGTCTTCTGTTTCCGGCATCATGGCAAAACCCTGATGCTGCGGCTTTAAGATAAACTCTCCCCAAAGCCCTACAATTGTTAAACGGCTATGCCCTTTTTCTTTTTGCAGGGTAAGCGACAATTTGGGCTGTACCCCGGTAACCGATATGCGCTGGTTAACGGTTTGTTTGGCCAGCAACTCAATCTGTGCATCATCCAGTTCAAGCGTTGGCGCTTCTGCTGTACCAAAGAATTTTTTAGCACAAGCCGGGTGATAATGGCCATCCCCTGCATCTTTGTAACAAAACCAGCAATTGTTCATCAGTCATTTATTCAGGTTCTACCGTTACAGCCCCAATAGTGTCCCGACAGGTAGTTAATAATAATTCAAAACGGTCGTTGGGTTTCATTTTCCAGTAATCCACGGCAATATTCAGCAGCCAGCCTTCCGGTATCAATCCATCAAAAAACGGGAACAATACCTTACTGCTGTAGGGTTCCTGCTGTTTTGGCAGCGTAAGGCTGATTGGCCTGCTGCCTGGCAGTTGCAAGTACAGCCCGTCATACTGCAACAAATAACCGTCATCCGTTTCCGAAAGCAAGGCTGCCAACACGCCATCGTATAATACTTTTGTTGTTTTAGCCATGATTATTTGCTTTTGGGTTAACGGTAAGTTCGGCGCCAAACAGTGCCAGTACCTGGTTCACTTTATCTATACGCATGGTTGTTTTGCCCTGTTCAATTTCCCTTACAAGTCGAAGCCCTACTCCTGCCTTGGCAGCCAGTTCTTCCTGCGTAAGGTTGTTTTGTTTTCGTTGTTGCTTTAAAAAAGTTGAAGAATTCATTTTATACCCTTTAAGGTATAAAGATAGGTTATTTTATTGTATTGTACCCAATAAGGTATAATAGTGTTAATATTAGCCTTATTATACCCTTTTAGGTATAGTATAACCCTTAACAAACAGGTACGCAGCGTTGATAAAATAAGTACATGATTTTTTGTATACTCACTTATAGTTTATACACTGTAATATAAAACCCCATTCTTTTTAGTACAGGGCTTTTATTTATACGTTGTATTTTATGAACACAATTTTTCTTTCTAATTATCCCCAGTGGCCACCTACCCAAACCCAGCCACGTTTTTTTTGTTTCCATCTTCCTTCGATCCAACGGTGGTTTCTGTTTGGTGGCGAAGTCCAATATCCCTCACGATACACATATTTGCCGCCTTTTTTTACATAGCCGGGGCCTATCCAGACAAAAGTTGGATTGGGTGGTGTGGGCCTGTTATAAACAGGATCAGGCGGCCTTTCAGTAACATATGTGCGGCTTGAGCCACAACCGGCTAATATTATTAATACTGTTACGAGGCATACTGTTATATATTTTTTCATATCGGTAAATTTTAAATAGTCAATAAAAAAACATGCCAAATTTTAATTTGATAAAAGCGATGCGGTACAAGAGGGTCCAGATAGCTATCGGGACAACAATGATGACCATTGTTTCTCAGCCCGGACCACAAAAAAATATGGCAACGAAAAAACCCCATCCTTTTCAGAATGGGGTCTCTTAAAATATCCGCTTCAATCTCCGCACCAATCTTCTCCATGTCCCTCCCCTTCGGGGAGGATAGGAGGGGCTTGGGTTGGGCCGTGGTTTTATTCTTCTCCTATCTTCACTTTACCTTTTTGTTTTGCTATCACTTCTTCTGCAATATTATTTGGTGCAGGAGAGTAATGGCTGAACTCCATGGTAGAAGTTGCACGGCCGCTTGATAATGAACGCAACTGCGTAACATAACCAAACATTTCGCTCAATGGCACTTTGGCTTTAATAACCTGCACACCATGTTTGCTGTCCATACCTTCCAGCATACCTCTGCGACGGTTTAAATCGCCAGTTACATCACCCATGTATTGGTCTGGTGTTAACACTTCTACTTTCATGATCGGTTCCAGTAAAACAGGTTTTGCTTTACGGCCCGCCTCACGGTATCCTTGTTTTGCACAAAGTTCAAAACTCATCGCATCACTATCCACCTGGTGGAAGCTACCGTCAAACACACGTACTTTCATACTCTCCATCGGGTAACCGGCCAGTACACCGGTTGTCATGGCTGTTTCAAAACCTTTTTGAATGGCCGGTACAAATTCTTTTGGAATACTGCCACCAAACAAACCGTTCACAAACTGGAAATTACTTCCCTTATTGATTTCTTTATCGTTTAAAAATTCTGCATCCGCAGGTCCGATCTCAAAAATGATATCGGCAAATTTACCACGGCCACCGGTTTGTTTCTTCAGGGTTTCACGATGCTCAATTGAATTATGAAATGCTTCTTTATAAGCAACCTGCGGAGCGCCCTGGTTAATTTCAACCTTAAACTCACGACGCATACGGTCAATAATGATCTCCAGGTGTAACTCACCCATACCACTCAAAATGGTTTGTCCGGTTTCCTCATCTGTCTTTACCTTCAATGTAGGATCTTCCTCAACTAATTTCGCAATCGCCATTCCCATTTTATCAACGTCGGCCTGTGTTTTTGGTTCTATCGCAATACTGATAACAGGCTCCGGAAAAGTCATGGCTTCCAGCACAATCGGGTTATCTTCATTACAAAGTGTATCGCCTGTTTTAATATCCTTAAAACCAACAGCAGCGCCAATATCGCCGGCTTCAATAAAATCAACCGGGTTTTGTTTGTTGGCGTGCATCTGCATGATACGGCTGATACGCTCGTTCTTTCCTGTACGGGTGTTAAGCACATAAGAACCTGAATTTAAACGGCCGCTATAAGCCCGGAAGAACGCTAAACGACCTACAAACGGATCGGTCATAATCTTAAATGCCAATGCACTGAATGGTTCTTTAGGATCGCAATGGCGCAATAATTCTTCACCGGTATCGGGATTGATTCCTTTTACAGCCTCAATATCCATTGGGCCCGGTAAGTAACGAACGATAGCATCCAATGCAGTTTGTACCCCTTTGTTTTTAAAAGAAGAACCACACATCATCGGGATGATAGAAATATCAATGGTTGCTTTACGGATGGCTTCATGAATTTCATCTTCAGTAATCGTGTTAGGATCATCAAAGAATTTTTCCAATAAGTTTTCATCGTAATCAGCAACAGCTTCAATTAAATGTTGTCTCCACTCGTTCACTTCTTCAATCATATCTTCCGGAATAGGCACTTCGTCAAAAGTCATACCCTGTCCAGCTTCATCCCATACAATTCCTTTCATGGTTATCAGATCAACCACACCTTTAAAATTATCTTCGGCACCAATTGGTAATTGTAAAGGCACA
>JANOVD010000106.1:0-2155 GCA_031417255.1 Chitinophagaceae bacterium | reverse complement strand
ACCTGAATTTAAACGGCCGCTATAGCCCGGAAGAACGCTAAACGACCTACAAACGGATCGTTCATAATCTTAAATGCCAATGCACTGAATGGTTCTTTAGGATCGCAATGACGCAATAATTCTTCGCCGGTATCAGGATTGATTCCTTTAACCGCTTCAATATCCATTGGGCCGGGTAAATAACGAACAATAGCATCCAATGCAGTTTGTACTCCTTTGTTTTTGAAAGAAGAACCACACATCATCGGTATGATAGAAATATCAATCGTTGCTTTACGGATAGCTTCATGAATTTCATCTTCAGAAATGGTATTGGGATCATCAAAGAATTTCTCCAGTAATTTATCATCATAATCAGCAACAGCTTCAATCAAATGCTGTCTCCATTCTTTCACATCTTCGGCCATATCTTCCGGAATAGGAATTTCATTAAAAGTCATTCCTAAAGTAGCATCATCCCAAACCATCGCTTTTAAAGTGATCAGATCAACAACTCCTTTAAAATTATCTTCGGCACCAATGGGTAACTGTAAAGGCACGGCTTTAGCGCCCAGCATTTCTTTAATTTGTTTTACCACATTTAAGAAATCGGCACCGGCACGATCCATTTTATTTACAAAACCAACACGTGGTACTTTGTATTTGTTAGCCTGGCGCCAAACGGTTTCAGATTGCGGCTCCACACCACTCACTGCACAAAATAATGCCAGTAAACCATCCAGTACACGAAGTGAACGCTCTACCTCTACGGTAAAATCCACGTGGCCCGGGGTATCAATAATATTGAATTTGTATTGCTTGGTATCGGCAATTTTTTTACCCTGCTCCATCGGAAAATTCCAGAAACAGGTAGTAGCAGCCGAAGTAATGGTAATACCTCTTTCCTGCTCCTGTGCCATCCAGTCCATGGTAGCAGCGCCATCATGCACCTCACCAATTTTATGATTAACACCGGTATAATATAATATACGTTCGGTGGTAGTGGTTTTACCTGCATCTATATGAGCCGCAATTCCAAAGTTTCGTTGATAACGTAAATCTGCCATTTTTTTTATTTTGAATTTTTATTTTTTTTTATGAGCCCGGCTTTTGAACTTCTATTAAGCTTCATTGGCGTCGCACTCTTGTACTGTATTTCTTTATTGAACTTATACTTTTGAAAAAGCATACCCCTTAGAAGGAAAGTCCGCCGGTTGGCGGATTTGGGTTTGCGATATGATTTATAAATACTCTCATAGTATGCTAATTAAGTATGGCCCCATCAAGCACTGCCTACCTTTTAGCGCCGCAAAGGTACGTTCATTTTTTTTAATAACAAAGAGCAACAGAAACAAAAAAGCCACCCAAACAGGATGGCTTTGAATATCTTATTAATTGAGATTAGATTCTGAAGTGAGCAAATGCCTTATTGGCTTCTGCCATGCGGTGGGTATCTTCTTTCTTCTTAAATGAAGCTCCTTCACCTTTACTTGCAGCTACTATTTCATTAGCTAATTTATCAGCCATGCTACGGCCATTTCGGTCACGGCTGTATTTTATCATCCACTTAATGCTCAATGAAACTTTCCTGTCGGAACGTACTTCAGAAGGTATCTGGAAGGTAGCACCACCAATACGGCGACTGCGTACTTCAACACCAGGTGTAATGTTAGCCAAAGCTTTTTTCCAAACCTCATATCCATCTTCACCAGTTTGCTTCGCTACTTTATCCAACGCATCGTAAAAAATAATGTATGCACCACTTTTTTTACCGGCCCACATCAGGTTGTTTACAAAACGGGTAACCAACTTATCATTAAATTTTGGATCCGGTGCTAAAGGTATTTTTTTAGGTTGTGTCTTCCTCATTGTTGTTTATTTTGATCAGACGGTGACCGTCAGACCATTTACTGAATTATTTTTTAGCTTTTTCTTTTTTAGTTCCGTATTTGCTACGGCTTTGTTTACGGTCTTTAACACCGGCAGTATCTAAGCTACCACGTACAATATGATAACGTACACCTGGTAAATCCTTTACCCTTCCACCACGTATCAACACAATGGAGTGCTCCTGTAAATTGTGCCCTTCGCCCGGTATATAGGCGATAACCTCAATTTTATTGGTTAAACGTACTTTAGCTACTTTACGTAAAGCTGAATTTGGTTTTTTAGGCGT
>JANOVD010000105.1:0-4435 GCA_031417255.1 Chitinophagaceae bacterium | reverse complement strand
ACAAACCAAACGCTTTGGCGATTGGGTAAAACCTGCACTACCCTTTGCATTATTCAGCGCCTGTGTTTTAGGTGTGGGTATAATGATGGGTGGAAAATGGGCTTACGAATCTTTATCGTTTGGCGGTTACTGGGCATGGGACCCGGTAGAAAATGCATCGCTGGTGCCCTGGCTGATTTTAATAGCCGGCATGCACACCATGGTAATTTTTAAAGCCACCGGCCATTCTTTAAAGGCAAGTTATCTTTTCGCTTTTCTCACATTCATTTTTATCCTTTACTCAACCTTTTTAACCCGTACCGGAGTTTTGGGCGATACATCGGTACACTCTTTTACTGAAAATGGAGATTTAGTGAGGTTGAACATTTTAGGGCTAAAAATCGCTTTCAGAATGATGAATTTAATGATCGGTATTTTACTGGGCACCTTTGCCATTTCGTCTCTCTTTTTATTCTTCAGGAATTTAAAAAAGATGCCCTCTATACAAAAAGAAGAAAGTACAGATTCACGTGAGTTCTGGATGTTCATCGGCTCACTGGTTTTCTTTTTATCAGCAATTTTTATCATTGCAAAAACATCGGTACCGGTTTACAATAAACTTTTTGGAACCAGTATAGCACAGCCTGAGAAAGTTGAATTTTCATACAACAAAGTGATGGTGCTGGTAGCCATAATTATTGGCTTATTAAGTGCTGTAACTCAGTATTTCAAATACAAAAAAACAGGCCCGGGTTATATTTTAAAAAAGATAGCAGTACCAACGGTTATAGCTGCAGGCATTACAGTTTTGCTGGCAGTTTTTTATCCTATCACTTTTTATAAGGAAGGAATAGGATTTTTGGGTGCCATTTATGTTGCATTATTTGCAGCCATCTATTCTGTAATAGCAAACGCCGCATATATCTGGACGGGGTTGAATGGAAAACTAAAATCGGCCGGAGGCTCCATTGCACATATTGGTTTTGCATTAATGATTGCAGGCATGTTAATTTCATCAAGCAATAAAGAAGTGATAAGCAGCAGCCGTGCAAACGGAATTAATCTGCAGATATCCGGCAAAGACCCATTGACCAAAGAGAAAGACAACCCTTTGGAAAACCTTACTTTAATACGCCAGGTACCGGCAGCTATGGGCCCTTATGAAGTTACTTACTTAAAAGACTCTTTTGGAAATGAAAAAGGCCGGCGCTTTTACGAACTGCTGTTTCAAAGAAAAGATGCAAATAAAAAAGTTGTTGAAGAATTTACGTTGAATCCCGATGTGTACATCATGAAGGACAACAACATGAGCAGTAACCCCGATACCAAAAATTATTTAAGCAAAGATGTTTTTACTTTTATTTCTTATGCCATCAATAATGATAAAACAGAAGATACCGCCAGTTTTAAAATAAGTGAACTTGCCGAAGGTGATACCGCTTTTTATAGCAACGGCATCATCATCCTGAACCGTGTTGTAAAAAACCCCAGTAATGAAAAGTATCATTTTAAATCAACCGATGCGGCATTGATGGCTGATATTACACTCATCAGTAAAGACAGTTTACACTTTAAGGCTTCGCCATTAATTCAAATTGATGAGTTTGGTGTTAACCAGGTTGACGATACCGTGTATGCACAAAATATGTATGTAAGATTTGTGGGTGTTGCCGATGACCGTAAAATTAAAATAGGCATCAAGGAATCGGATAAGCTGATTCAGTATGTAACTTTGAAAGCATACGTTTTTCCATACATCAACCTGGTTTGGCTGGGGCTTATCATTATGGCACTGGGTATTGTTATGAGTGCCGTTAAAAGGGCTAAGCTTTCAACTTTTTACGCCGCACTGGCTTTAATTTTTGCCGCAGCCGGGCTATTCTATATGTTTCTTTTTGCAAACTAGAATCGCAGTCGGCATTTAGCTGACGGATAACTTTTTCAACTTTTTTATCAGCATCACTGTACAACTTACCGCTATCAAAAAAAGTTTGAAGCAAAGCAGAATCTTTCAAAAACGAATCCACCATCTGCGGCACCCGGTACAGCATCATCGTATCGCAATTGGCCCTGATCTCAGCATAGGCACTATCAATCCTGGCTTCCGAAACGGAATCTTTATAATGCTGCATTTCCAGTGTTACAGGCTGCTTTATCTTTCCCCAACATCCACAAAACAATAAAAACACACAATAAAAAATCAACTTTAGGGTTACTTTAAGCATCAAATTGAATTAAATAATGGTCTTAATAGTAAATTTACAATATGCAATGGCTACATCGCCTTATATTTTATAAAAAAATTGTAATACTGTTTGTGGTAATAATTGCCACAAATACCAACATGGCACATGCCCAAACAGGTGTGCACGATACCATTACCACCTATGCCGTAGTTTACCTGGGCGATACCATTGAGGCAAAAACTTTATCTACCGTAGATATTTATTCCAGGATTGCAAATGCAAACCAGGCAAACCGTGCCAAATGGACAAGGTTACGAAATGCCATTATTGTTACCTACCCCTATGCCATGCGTTCGGGTGTTATTCTCAATGACATGAATGCAAAACTGGCAACTGTTACAGAAAAGTCTGCAAGAAAAGAATACATCAAATCACGGGAAAAAGAGCTGAAAAAAGAATTTACCGATCCGCTGAGTAATTTATCCATTTACCAGGGAAAGGTATTGATGAAACTGATAAACAGGCAAACAGGCAATGACTGCTACGATATCATTAAAGAATATAAAGGAGGTTTTACTGCACGTTTTTACCAAACAGTGGCTTTCTTTTTCAGCACCAATCTTAAACAGGCGTATGATGCCGCAGGCGATGACTACGAAATGGAAATGGTTGTAAAAGAAGTTTGCCAAACCTATGGTTTCAACTATGCAGTTTACAGCCCAATGTAACCCATTTAAAATTCATTTTTTCTTCCCGAAAAATCTTGCTTAATTCCACTTTTCCCTTAGTAATGTTAATAAGTGGGCATTTGTGATGCTTGTCATATCAATTCTACATTCTTTTGGTTAAAATGAGCTAATTTGCACGCAGAAATTTTTTAGAAAAGCATGAAGTTAGATATACTGGCCTTTGGTGTTCATCCTGATGATGTGGAATTGAGTTGCGCCGGTGTTTTGTTGGTTGAAAAAAATAATGGTAAAAAGACCGGTATTATTGATTTAACCCGTGGCGAATTAGGCACCAGGGGCACAGCAGAAACCAGGACGGCAGAAGCAGCCGATGCTGCAAAAATTTTGGGTGTTGAGGTAAGAGAAAATTTAGAAATGGCTGATGGATTTTTACAAAATGATGAAGCGCATCAAAGGAAAATAATTTCGGCCATCAGGGCATACCAACCTGAAATTATTTTGTGTAATGCCCCCGAAGACCGGCACCCTGATCATGGGCGTTCTTCAAAATTGGTTGCAGATGCAGCGTTTTTGGCAGGCCTGCAAAAAATACAAACTGACAGAAATGGTAATGCTCAGGTAGCCTGGCGCCCAAAATACGTTTTTCGATATATTCAGGACCGGTTTTTGCAACCCGACTTTGTTGTAGATATAACAAATGTGTTTGAACAAAAAGTTGAAGCAATAAAAGCTTACAAAACACAGTTCTATAGTACAGATACAAATGAGCCGGAAACATATATCTCTACCCCGGATTTTTTATACAGTGTTATTTAACGGCACAAATGGTTTGGAAAAATGATTGGTGTAAAATATGCCGAAGGTTTTATATCAGAAAAAATGATCGGCATTAAAAATTTCGATTCAATTATTAAAGAAAATACTTAAAATAAAATTCAATTATTCAAAATGGCAACTCCCAAATTTTTAAATGCAAAAGGTTCAAACTTTTACCAGGAACTCAAAAGCAGGGTGGGCGATTATTTCCAGGAAACAAAAATACCTGCGCATGGCGATTTCAGCCTCTATTTTAAAGCTGTACTGTTATGGACACTTTATGTAGCTCTGTATGTGCATGTTGTATTTTTTACCCCGCCGGTATGGATAGCCATACTGGAATGTTTTTTTATGGGCGGATTAACAGCAGCCATTGGTTTTAATGTAATGCACGATGGCGGCCACGGCAGCTTCAGCAACAGTAAAATATGGAATAAAATTGCAGCCTTTTCAGTAAATGCATTAGGCGCCAGCGGCATTATGTGGAACAACAAACACAATATCATCCATCATACCTATACCAATATTGATGGTGTTGATGATGATATAGAAATTAAGCCGTTGTTGAGAATGTGCAGTTCACAAAAAAAATATTTCATACACCGTTTTCAGCATATCTATGTTTGGTTTTTATATACTTTGTTATTAATAGTTTGGGTTTTTTTAACCGATTATACAAAATATTTCAAGAAAAAAGTGGGGTCTGTATCCATCAAAAAAATGAGTGCTTTTGAGCATTTTGCTTTTTGGATTGCCAAAGCAGGC
>JANOVD010000104.1:0-3305 GCA_031417255.1 Chitinophagaceae bacterium | reverse complement strand
TTAAGTTCCTGGCCTATAATAAAAGAGTTATTAAAAAGTTCATGCAGGGGTTTAACACAAATAGTATCCAGGTCAAGATAAATACCGCCTGTTTCTTTTAAAGCCTGCAGCCGTACCACATCGGCTTTATGGGCCACATGGTACAATGGCCTGTCCATAAAATTATCGGGCGCTTTTATTTTTTTCAGCGTCAGTAATGGCTTTGCTTTATCCCACCATTTTCCCGACGGTTCAAATTCGTAATGAAAATAAACTGCAGTTGGCCTGTTAACATCAACAGCAGATTTTATTGCAAGGTAATGAGATAAGGAAAAAGGCCTGCCGCCAAAATCGGCTGCCATTCCAAACACAAAATGAAAAATATTCGGTATCATCTTTTTAATTGCAATAAAGATATTAAAATGTTTGCGGCTTTTGTTTCAATTAAAAAACCCGGAAGTAAAACCTCCGGGCTGATAAACTTTATACAATATTTTAAACTGGTTCGCTTTTCATTTGCTTTGAAGCCCTGGAGCGATCGTTCTCATCCAATATCACTTTACGCATACGAACACTTTTTGGAGTTACTTCAATACACTCATCCTGCTGAATATATTCCATACATTCTTCCAGTGTCATTAAAATTTTAGGCGCTGCACGGCTTGCATCATCGCTGCCACTGGCACGGTGATTGGTTAATTTTTTTGGCTCGGTAGCATTTACATTTAAATCGCCCGGCTTAATGTGCTCGGCAATTATTTGTCCTGCATAAACCTCTTCTCCCGGATCCACAAAAAATCTTCCCCTGTCCTGTAATTTATCAATTGAATAACCGGTCGTTTTTTCCATATTCTTAGACAGCAAAACACCGTTACTTCTTCCGGGAATATTTCCTTTCCACGGACGGTAATCGGTAAAGCGGTGAGCCATTACAGCTTCTCCAGCAGTGTTGGTCAGCATATTGCTACGTAAGCCTATTAAACCTCTTGAAGGAATATCAAATTCCAAATGCTGCATTTCGCCTTTACTTTCCATGATGAGCATTTCGCCTTTGCGTTGTGTAACCAGGTCAATTACTTTACCACTGAATTCACCAGGTACATCTACCACCAGGTTTTCATAAGGCTCACATTTCTTACCATCAATTTCTTTAACCAAAACCTGTGGGTTGCCAACGGTCAATTCAAAACCTTCCCTGCGCATGGTTTCAATTAAAATACCCAGGTGCAAAATACCTCGGCCATAAACCAGGAAACTATCTGCACTGTCTGAATCTTCAACACGCAATGCAAGATTCTTTTCAGTTTCTTTCATCAACCTGTCACGCAAATGGCGGGATGTTACAAATTTCCCTTCTCTTCCAAAAAACGGTGAGTTATTAATGCTGAACATCATACTCATCGTTGGCTCATCTACACTGATAACCGGTAATGCTTCCGGAAAATCTACATCGCAAATGGTATCTCCAATATTGAATTCATCCAGTCCTACTATTGCACAAATATCGCCAGCGCTTACTTCTGTAGCTTTCTTTTTACCAAGGGCCTCAAAAGTATACAGTTCCTTTACTTTCATTTTTTTAATGATGCCGCCTGCCTGTACCAAAGCTATCTGTTGTCCTTCTTTTACAGTGCCTCTTGCTATTTTACCAACTGCAATTCTGCCTAAAAAAGAAGAATAATCCAATGATGTGATCTGCATTTGTGTTGTGCCTTCGTTTACTTTAGGCTCAGGTACAAACTCCAGTATAGCATCAAGCAAAGGGAAAATATTATCAGTTTCTGTTAATGAAGTATTCATCCAGCCATGCTTGCTGCTTCCGTAAATGGTTGGAAAATCCAACTGCTCTTCAGTAGCATCCAGGTTAAAGAACAATTCAAAAACTGCATCATGCACTTCATCAGGCCTGCAGTTTGGTTTATCAACCTTATTAATAACAACGATGGGATGTAAACCCAATTGCAAAGCTTTTTGCAACACAAAACGTGTTTGCGGCATCGGGCCTTCAAAAGCATCAACCAACAGTAAAACACCATCGGCCATTTTTAAAACACGCTCAACCTCGCCACCAAAGTCACTATGGCCCGGGGTATCAATAACATTAATCTTAATGTCTTTGTAAATAACAGAAACGTTTTTACTGAAAATGGTAATACCTCTTTCTCTTTCAAGGTCGTTATTGTCCATGATCAATTCACCTGTTTCCTGGTTATCACGAAAAATATTGGTGCTGTGGAGTATCTTATCTACCAGTGTTGTTTTACCGTGATCTACGTGGGCAATAATTGCAATGTTTCTTATATTCATTTACTTGAGCTTTTAGCCTTTAGCTTTTAGCTTTTAGCAAAACACAATAACTTGTGGCTATCAGCTAACAGCTAACGGCTGTTTTTAAGGGCGCAAAGGTACGCTAAATCAGCCGGACGGCAAGGTTAAAAGTATATTAATCTGATATATGGATTACTTTTAAGCAGAATACAGTATTAAAGTAGATAAATAATTTTCTCAGGTCTGTTTTTTGCAGGCTATTTAACGTATGATTAAAGAGAATCCACCTTTACCGAATATTTTCGCCTGTATTCTTATGGATATAATTGGAATGGCCAGTTATATTATACCTGGCATAGGTGAATCTATTGATGTATGGTGGGCCGGCCTGTCCGGTATCATTTTTATTATGTTCTTTGGTGGCAGGTTCGGTATGATTGGTGGTGTACTTAATTTCCTGGAAGAGATCTTTCCTTTTACTGATATTATTCCATCTTTTACCATTGCCTGGTTTATCAGGAAAAGAGAAAATGAAAAACTCAAAATGAAAAATTCTAAATAAATTCTTTATAAATCTTCCCCTGTTTATTTAGTAGCTTTCCTGATTAAAAAAAAATTATGAGATTCCCGATTTTCTTCATCCTGTTATTTGCCGGTATTTCTGTTTATTGCCAGGATAGCCTTACTATAAAAGATATTCCCGCTGCTGAAAGAGTAATTGGCCTTCAGTTTAAACCAGCTGAAAGAGACTCTTTGTTTAATGATGTAAAGAACAGTGTTAAAGAATACGATAAAATGCGGCAATATAAACTAGATAACAGTGTTCCGCTAAGCACCTGGCAAAGCCCGGTTTTACCCGGCATGAAATTTAACATGAAGCAGGATCGGGTTAAATGGAATATTTCTTCCAATATTTCTGTCCCAAAAAATAAAAATGAATTAGTCGTCCCTCAAAAAGTCATTTTCACTTTGGGAGTTAAAATCAGTTTAGTATAAAAGTTAAATAAGCGCAGCAATTTCAGGAGCCAAAAAATAAATTCTCCTTTCCACTTGTTGAT
>JANOVD010000103.1:0-12617 GCA_031417255.1 Chitinophagaceae bacterium | reverse complement strand
GCAAATGCCATTCGTTGAATTTCGGCTTCATTAGTTTCAGAAATAATTTCAATAGGGTAATCAAGCACTGCAGCCTTAAGTTTTCCTTTCAATAACCCATTGCCTGTATTTTCTATTTCCTGCAAAACAAATTCAGAGATCATTGCCTGGTAAATTCCTGTTTTTATAAAATTATCGAAAAAATCAACTGTTATCTCTTGTTTTTCGGGTGCATCATCAGCATAAAGAAAGCTTATAACTGAAGTATCCAAATAAATTTTATTTCTAAAATCCATAAAATAAAGTTACCAATTTTATCAGGAAATAAATATTAATACCTAATCTATTTTAAAAGACGTTTTTCCTGAATAAACTGAATGATCGCCTGCGATGCACCGGCATTACTCAATACAAATTGTTTTGCTGCTTCTCCCCTGCTTTTTCTTTCGACTTCATCATTCAATAAATTATTCAATACCGCTTCCAGGTTAACAGGGCCATCAATACTAATGCCGCCTTCTGCTTTTACCAGGCCGGTTGCTTCATCAAATTTTTCATAAACCGGGCCAAAAACAACAGGCTTGCCATACACAGCCGCTTCCAGTACATTGTGTACACCATCGGCACCAAAGCCACCACCAACATAGGTTACGGTTGCATATTTGTATAAGCTTGAAAGCATGCCGATGTTATCAATGATTAAAACGTTGGGGAAATGCCGTTGTTCGTTGCTCGTTGCTTGTTGTTCGTCTGCAGAACCCTGTGGGTTTGAAGCGGATTCTTTTTCAACCAGTTCTGAATAAAAAATTGAATTAGGAAATTCATCTTTTACATCCTTCAAATTTATTTTATCAATTTCATGCGGGGCAATGATAAATTTGATATGCTTATGCACGTTCACAAAATGAAGCAATTCTATTTCATCTTCTTCCCAGGTACTGCCGGCAACAATTACGTGGCTGTTGCCGCAAAATGCATCAATATAAGGAACGTGCTTAAAGTTTTTGGCAATTTCCAACACACGGTCAAAACGGGTATCGCCGTTGATACTTATGTTGTCTTTAAAACCTAAATTGAGCAGCAATGATTTTGACTCTTCATTCTGCACAAAAAAATGTGTAAATGTTTGCAGCATTTTTCTCCAGATGCCGCCATACCATTTAAAAAAAGGTTGGTTGGGCCTGAAAATGCCTGATACTAAAATGGCAGTGATATTTCTTTGCTTTATTTCTGACAGATAATAAAACCAATACTCATACTTAACCCAAAGTACCAGAGATGGCTGCACCGCATCTAAAAATTTTTTTGCATTCGCAGGCGAATCCATCGGCAGGTAAAAAACATGATCAGCTCCTTTATAATCTTTCATCACCTCGTAACCGCTTGGCGAAAAAAAAGTTAATACAATTTTTTGTGCAGGATCATTTTGTTTGATGGCTTCCAGTAAAGGCCTGCCCTGTTCAAATTCGCCGAGGCTGGCACAATGCATCCAGATTATTTTGGAGTTAGGAGTTAGTAGTTGGGAGTTGATTGTGCCGAAGATACCTCTGCGGCCATTAACCCATTTTTTTGCCTTGGGGTTCCAGGCCGATGCCATTCTTATCCCAACAGAATATAAGAACAGAAAAAGGTTATATAAAAATTTACTCAACATGTAATTCGCAACAAATCTAAATAAAAAAAAATGCCTTCGCTTATTGGCTTTTATATGTTGCTAACAACGAACTGCTCCCGATAGCTATCTGGACTAACTGCCTTTTGCCAACTGCCCATTGAATCCTTATCTTTGCGGCGCATAAAACCAAGTTATATGAGGCCCTTACAAATGGTGGATACCAAAACCCAATACCTTAAAATTAAACCTGAAGTAGATGCTGCTGTTTTAGCTGTTATGGAAAGCTCCATGTTCATTGGCGGTAAAGTGGTAAATGAATTTGCCGAAAACCTTGCCAAATACCACGGCAGCAAACACTGTATTCCCTGTGCCAACGGAACCGATGCACTGCAGATTGCTATGATGGCGCTTGGCCTGCAGCCCGGCGATGAAGTAATAACACCATCCTTTACTTATATAGCAACAGTTGAAGTAGCAGCTTTGCTAAACATAAAACCCATTTTTGTTGAAGTAGATACTAAAACTTTTTGTATAGATCCCGAAGCAATTGAAAAAGCCATTACACCAAAAACAAAAGCCATTGTACCCGTACATTTATACGGCCACGCTGCTGATATGGAAAAGATAATGGCCATTGCAGCAAAACATAATTTACCGGTTATTGAAGATAATGCGCAGGCCATTGGTTGCGATTTTACCTTTAGCGATGGTACCGTAAAAAAGACAGGAACCATTGGCCAGGTAGGCTGTACCTCTTTTTATCCATCAAAAAACCTGGGTGCCTTTGGCGATGGCGGTGCTATGTTTACCGATGATGATGAACTGGCAGCTAAATTAAGAATGATCGCATCTCACGGACAAAGCAAACGATATTACCATGATGTGGTTGGCTGCAACAGCAGGCTGGACGCCATGCAGGCCGCTATCTTAAACATCAAACTTAAACATCTGGATGAGTACATTGCAGCCCGCCGCAAGGCAGCCGATTTTTATGACCGGGCTTTTGCAGAAAATAAATTGATAACTATTCCGTTTAGAGATGGCAATAATAAACACGCATTTCATCAATACACTTTAATTTTAAACGATGTTGACCGTGATGGCCTGAATAAATTTTTGGCAGATGAGGGAGTGCCATCTATGATTTATTACCCGGTACCGGCACACCGGCAAAAGATGTTTGATGCATTTGGCGGAAGTGATTTTAATTTACCGGTAACTGATTGGTTAACAGAAAGGGTGATTTCGTTGCCCATACATACTGAATTGGATGAAGAACAACAAAGCTTTATTGTTGGTAAAGTGATGGAGTTTTTAAACAAATAAAATACTTATAACTAAAAGGCTTATGAAAATTGCAGTAATCGGAACAGGCTATGTAGGATTGGTTACAGGCACCTGCTTTGCAGAAACAGGTAACACGGTTACCTGTGTTGATATTGATGTAACCAAGATCAATAAATTAAACTCAGGCAAACTTACCATTTACGAACCCGGTTTGGAAAAATTGTTTCTACGTAATCAAAAAGAAGGCCGTTTGCATTTTACTACTTCATTAAAAGATGGAATTAAAAATGCACAGATAATTTTCCTGGCTTTACCAACACCGCCCGGCGAAGATGGCAGCGCAGACCTGAAATATATACTTGGTGTGGCCGATGACCTGGGAAAAATAATAACCGACTATGTTGTAATCATAGATAAAAGTACAGTACCGGTTGGCACGGCCGATAAAGTACATGCAGCCATTGCTAAAAATGCAAAATGCGAATTTGACGTTGTTTCCAATCCTGAATTTTTACGGGAAGGTGTTGCCGTAGATGATTTTATGAAACCCGACAGGGTTGTTATCGGCACTACATCAGAAAGAGCTAAAAAAATACTGAACGATCTGTACCTGCCATTTGTGCGCCAGGGTAATCCTATTATTTATATGGATGAAAAAAGTGCAGAGCTTACCAAGTATGCAGCCAATTCGTTTTTAGCAGTTAAGATCAGCTTCATGAATGAAATTGCAAACCTGTGCGAACGTTTTGGTGCCGATGTAGATATGGTACGCAAAGGCATTGGCAGCGATGAACGGATTGGCAAAAGATTTTTGTTTCCCGGCATTGGTTATGGTGGCAGTTGTTTTCCAAAAGATGTACAGGCGCTGGCAAGATCGGCTGCTGATGTTGACTATGAATTTAAAATTTTAGATGCCGTGATGGAAATAAATGAAAAACAAAAACTGCATTTGATACCAAAAATAAAAGCATATTTCAATAATGATCTGAAAGGAAAAAAAATTGCCATCTGGGGCCTGGCCTTTAAACCCAATACAGATGATATACGTGAAGCGCCTGCATTATCCATCATTGATGCTTTATTAGATGAAGGAGTTGTAATTACAGCCTACGACCCCGAAGCGATGAACAACGTAAAGGTTTTATTTGCCAATAAAATGAATTTTGCAGAACACCAGTATGATGCATTGCACGATGCAGATGCATTGGTAATTGCAACTGAATGGAGTGAGTTCAGAACACCGGATTTTGGTAAAATGGTTTCGCTGTTAAAAAATAAAGTAATTTTCGATGGCAGAAATCTTTTCGACCTGAACAAGATGGAAGAGCTGGGCTTTCATTATGAAAGTGTTGGAAGAAGGACAGTTAATCAGTTAACAAGTTAATCAGTTAATACGTGGCTAATAAAAAAGTTCTCATAACAGGCGCAGCCGGATTTTTAGGCTCACATCTTTGCGACCGTTTTATCAAAGAAGGTTTCCAGGTAATGGGCATGGATAATTTAATTACCGGCGACCTGAAAAATATTGAGCATCTTTTTAAATTAAAGGAATTTGAATTTTATCATCACGATGTTTCTAAATTCATTCACGTTACCGGCAAGCTTGATTACATCTTACATTTTGCATCGCCTGCCAGCCCCATTGATTATTTAAAGATCCCCATTCAAACTTTAAAAGTAAGTTCGCTGGGTACTCATAATTGCATGGGACTTGCTAAAACAAAAAATGCAAGAATATTGGTAGCATCAACCAGCGAAGTGTATGGCGATCCTTTGGTTCATCCGCAAACAGAAGAATACTGGGGCAATGTAAATCCCGTTGGACCACGTGGTGTTTACGACGAAGCCAAAAGATTTATGGAAGCTATTACCATGGCCTATCATACTTTTCATAATGTTGAAACCAGGATTGCCCGGATATTTAATACCTACGGACCAAGAATGCGCCTGAACGACGGAAGGGCATTACCGGCTTTTATAGGCCAGGCGCTGCGTGGCGAAGACCTTACCGTATTTGGAGATGGCAGCCAGACAAGAAGTTTTTGTTATGTAGATGACCTGGTTGAAGGCCTTTACCGTTTGTTGCTGAGTGATTATGTGCAGCCTGTAAACATTGGCAACCCAGATGAGATATCATTGCTGAATTTTGCTGAAGAAATAATAAAACTGACAGGCACAAAACAGAAAATTGTTTTTAAAGAATTACCAACCGATGATCCAAAGCAACGCCAGCCCGATATTACCAAAGCAAAAGAATTATTGTGATGGGAACCAAAAATATCAAGGGCCGAAGGATTGAAGATTACGTATGAATATTTTAAAAGTTTACCAACAGAAGAACTTAATAAATTACCAAAAGAATTTGAAAGCAAAAGCTGATTATCCCCGTCCGAATGGCATTTAGCCGGGCGGGCATTATTCAATTATTAATTATCCATTAAGCATGTACCAGGATCTAATAGATAAGAAAAAATCATTGGCCTTAATAGGGCTTGGATATGTAGGACTGCCTATTGCATTGGAGTTTGCAAAAAAAATAAAAGTAATTGGCTTTGATATTAATGCAGACCGTGTGGAAATGATGCGTAACAAAATTGATCCCAGCCAGGAACTGGATGCTGCAGATTTTGATGGCTGCGATATTGAATTTACGAATGACCTTGATGTATTGCGAAAGGCAAACTTTTTTATCGTTGCGGTACCAACACCCGTTGATAAACACAATGTTCCCGATCTGGTTCCTGTTACCCTGGCAAGTGAAACAATCGGCAAAGTAATAAAGAAAGGCGATTATGTGGTTTACGAAAGCACCGTTTACCCCGGTTGTACCGAAGAAGATTGTGTACCCATCATTGAAAAATTGTCGGGCTTAAAAATGACCGAAGATTATATGATCGGTTATTCACCCGAAAGAATTAACCCCGGTGATAAGGAACATACCATCAGCACCATTATAAAAGTGGTAAGCGGTTGTTGCGGTGAAAGTTTAGAAACGATTGCCAAAGTGTATGAACTTATCGTTAAAGCAGGCGTACACAAAGCATCATCCATCAAAGTTGCCGAGGCTGCAAAAATTATTGAGAACACACAACGTGACCTGAATATTGCATTGATGAATGAACTCTCCATCATCTTTGATAAAATGAATATCAATACCTATGAGGTTTTGGAAGCTGCAGGTACCAAATGGAATTTTTTAAAATTTCAACCGGGGCTTGTTGGCGGGCATTGTATTGGAGTTGATCCATATTATCTTACCTATAAATCAAAAAAACTCGGTTACAACTCACAGGTAATTTTAGCAGGCCGTTTTATTAATGATGCTATGGCGGGATATGTGGCCCGTAAAATATTGCAGAACATCATTCAAACAAATGGCAATGTAAAAAATGCCAAAGTTTTGGTGATGGGCGCTACGTTTAAAGAAAATGTAAGTGATATCAGGAACAGCAAAGTAGCAGATGTTATAAAGGAACTGAAAGCATTTTTACTGAATGTACATGTTACCGATCCGCATGCATCCAACGATGAATTAAAACATGAATATGGTTTTGGGCTGACACCTGAATTGAGTAACGATTATGATGCGGTATTGGTTACTGTTCCGCATGATGATTATAAAAAATTAGACGATAACTATTTTGCATCTATAACTAAAGAGCATGCCATCATTGCAGACTTAAAAGGTATATATCGCAACAAAATAACATCGAGGAAATACTGGAGCCTTTAATAATTGATAATTTAATAATGGATAATTTTCATACAAAAGATTTAAGTCAATCTTCCTTTCTAATAACAGGAGGCGCCGGATTTATTGGCAGCCACATTGCAGAATATTTATTAAAGAACGGTGCAAAAAAAGTAAGGGTATTGGATAACCTGGTAAACGGATTTAAAACCAACATTGATATTTTACAAAAGTTTCCGGCCTTTGAATTTATTGAAGGTGATATCCGGAATCTGGAAACCTGTCAGCAGGCATGTGCCGGGATGGATTTTGTAAGCCACCAGGCGGCGCTGGGTTCTGTACCACGCAGCATAAAAGAACCCGTTTATTTCACCGATGTGAATGTAGGTGGCTTTGCCAATATGCTGAAGGCGGCTATTGATAACAACATCAAACAGTTTGTGTACGCATCTTCATCATCGGTTTATGGTGATGAACCGACATTGCCAAAGCAGGAAAATAAAACAGGCAACTGTTTATCTCCATACGCAGCAACAAAAAAAACAAATGAATTATATGCACAGGTTTTTGCCGGTGTGTATGGCATAAAGCTGATGGGCTTTCGGTACTTCAATATTTTTGGGCCACGACAGGACCCCGACGGAGCCTATGCTGCGGTGATTCCGCTGTTTGTAAAAAACATCATGAACCGTACACCGGTTTTTATTAATGGCGATGGCGGGCAAACCCGTGATTTTACTTTTATTGACAACGCTGTGCAGGTTAATATTAAAGGTATGTTAACCGATAATGCAGCAGCATTTAACAAAGTGTATAATGTAGCAGTTGGCGAAAGTTTTTCTGTAAATTATTTATACAATGCCTGTGCAGATTATTTAAAATATGATGTTCCGCCAACTTACAGGGAACCCAGAGCGGGTGATATCAGGGATTCACTGGCCGATATTTCGTTGGCAAAAGAACTCTTAGGTTATCAGCCGGGAAAAAAGTTTAAAGAAGGGTTGGAAGAAACTATTGATTTTTTTAAACAGCAATACAGTAACAATGGATAATTTTATAATGGATAATTGATAATTCTTTAAAATAATTAAAGTAGTCAAAATTCGCCTGATGCCTAAATCAGCAGAAATTATCCATTAACCAATTATCAATTATCAATTTAAAAAATGGCATTTATTAAAACTGATTTCCCCGGACTTATCATTATTGAACCAACTGTTTTTAAAGACAGCCGTGGATATTTTTTTGAGAGTTATAATGAAAAAGATTTTATTGCCGAAGGCATTGATATAAAATTTGTTCAGGATAACCAATCCAAATCATCTTACGGTGTAATACGTGGCTTACATTACCAGTTAATGCCACATGCGCAAACAAAACTCATCAGGGTTTTAAGCGGCAGCATTTTAGATGTGGTTGTTGATATCCGCAAAGGCTCACCAAAATTTGGCAAAACATTTTCACTGGAGTTATCGGCAGAAAATAATAAACAATTATTGATACCAAAGGGTTTTGCCCATGGCTTTTCGGTATTGAGCCAAACTGCAGAAGTGATGTATAAATGTGATGCATTTTACAACAAAGAATCGGAAGCAGGGATTTTATTTAACGATGCTTCATTGAATATAGACTGGATGATACCGGAAGATAAAGCCATCATTTCTGATAAGGACCTCATTCATCCTTCTATTGTAAATTGTAAAAACAATTTTGTTTTTGAAAGATAAGATACTTACCATATTGGTAACCGGCGCAAACAGCCAGTTGGGTAATGAGCTACAGGTTATTGCTCCGCAATTTCCATACTGCCAGTTTTTGTTTGTTACAAAAGCAGAATTAAATATTACAGATTTTAATTCCATTATAAAATATTTCAGGGGATATTCAATTGATTATTGTATCAACTGTGCAGCCTATACAGCAGTTGATAAAGCAGAAACGGAAAATGACCAGGCTTTTTTAATTAATGTTGATGCAGTTGCCATTCTTGCTAAAATATGTTCTATAAATAATACACAGATAATACATATTTCTACCGATTATGTTTTTGCCGGCACTTCAAATCAGCCTTATAAAGAAACCGATATAACAAACCCGGTAAGTGTTTATGGCCAGTCAAAATTGCAGGGCGAAGAACTGGTTATGCAACATTGCCCGTCAGCCATCATCATCCGTACTTCCTGGTTGTATTCTTCCTTTAAAAACAATTTTGTAAAAACCATGTTGCGGCTGATGAAGGAAAAAGAAAGCCTGCCTGCCGATAGGCATGGCATTAATGTAGTGAACGACCAGTTTGGTTGCCCAACCTATGCTGCAGACCTGGCAATGGCCATTATGCATATAATACAATCAAATAAAAGCAAAGAAAACCCCGGCATTTATCATTATACAAATGCCGGCATCACCAACTGGTTTGAGTTTTCTGTTGCCATTAAAAATTTAACCGGCAGCAAATGTGCAGTCAATTCAATTACAACTGCACAATACCCAACTGCAGCAAAGCGGCCTGCATATTCAGTTTTGGATACTACAAAAGTTAAAGAAACATTTTTTGTTGCCATTCCGGATTGGAAAGATAGTTTGGAGAGATGCCTGGTACTTCTTAAATAAAACCATACCAATACGTAGTATAGGTAAATTATTTTGCTGTAGTAAGTTTGTTTTTTTTCAGGTATTATTTAAATTCTACAAAGGTCATTTTTGCAGTTTCCTTTGCGATTTTTTCTTTGATTTCCCGAAAGACTTTAACTGTGTCAAATGCTTTTTCTTTTTTAATTATCGTCTTCATTATATACAATTTCTTTTGGTGAACGAATATCAAGTGGAGGATAACCACAACGTAAATTTACTGAATTGTAACCTCTTATTCTAAAAACATTTACAATATGTTTAAAATTCCAGCTTACTAAAATGTCAACTTTGTTAATTGTAGCTGTCGCAATGTGTCTGCAATCATCAACACTTGTAAGGCCAACAACTTTTTCTTCTAAATATTTCTGAGCCAGTTCGTAGGCTTCTTCTGTTACTTCAACAAGTTGTGTATGTTCTTTTGGTAAGCCTGCAAAATAATTCCTTACTTTTTCGGGTGCATTTTTAAGTTCAGTTAATGATAAGTCTGAGTAAACACAAATGATCTGTCCCAATTTTAGCTTTTCAAAAAGCAATATTGAAATTTCCTCAAACTCTTCATCATAAATCCCACCAAAAACTGATGTGTCAAAATATAACCTTGGCTTCATTCTGTAAAGATAGAAATATTTTGTTGCCGTTAAATATCCAAATCTTTAAAGACCTCTTTTAACAGTCTCTACCCCGATTTTTGAGTGGATTTACTGAACTCGCCGTTCCAGGAATATTTTAAAAAATACCCAACTGCTGCAAAGCGGCCTGCGTATTCGGTTTTAGATAACACAAAAATTAAAGAAACATTTTCTGTAGCAATTCCAAACTGGAAAGATAGTTTAGAAAAATGTTTGGTTTCACTCAAATGAAAAACTTCGCCAAAGTTTGAAACTTTGGCGAAGTTGTGCCCTATTTAAAACAGGTTTTTGCAGTGGTAAAAAGCAATACGTTGTATCAACCAAATTATTGTTCAGCAAAACCGTAAAAAAGATTAAAATTTATTTGGTTTTTTACACAGTTCATGTTGTTCGAAGTTTTACTTTACTGGTATTGTTAGTGTTTCGAATGTTATTGGTTGTTCTTTTGGATTTTCTAGATGTTGATAAATTTCAATCTGAATTTTAAGTTCTTTTAAATCATTAAAATGCTTGGAAGTCCTTATCGAATAGCTGCTGTCATTGATCTTGTTGAGAATTGCTCCATTTATAGAAACACCCCGATTATAATAAGGCAGCCCTTCAGTAATGAGTATAATTGTATCAGTTTTATCTTGATCAAAATAATTACGCCCACTATTAAATTTATATGATGTCTTTCCAACTAATGCAATTTCAATGGGAGTCTGCATTTTCAATACACCGAAACTGTCATACCATTTACGTGAAACCAAACTATCATTCAAATAGGTGTCTTTATAAGTCCCATAAGAACCTTCATAGGTATTAACTGAAAAATTACTCGAATCATTAGAAATTATGTCTTTGTTTTTTACTGCATTCTCTTTTTCGGCTTGGTTATTACAGCATGATGCGTAAAAAAATAAAAGGAATACAAATAAATATCTCATCAATTAAAAGTAGGGTGCTGAAAAAATTGCATACAATACATAAATATAAGCAACTCCTTGTACATATTTACATTGATGATCAACTGAAAACTGTGCCAGCCTCTTTTAAAAACTATATAGCAATAAAGCAGTGGCTTAGCTGGGATTAATCATAAAAAAAACATCCACCTTCCGGCAGATGCTCTCAAATATTTTAACCTCAATTTATTTCAACTGAAAAGTATCCATAAACTTAGTCGTAAAATTCCCTTTCCTGAAATTTTCGTCCTGCATTAATTGCTGGTGAAAAGGTATGGTGGTTTTATTGCCTTCAATTTCATATTCGCTTAAGGCACGGCTCATGGTGTTAATGGCTTCTTCACGGGTTTGTGCAATAGCAATTAATTTACCGATCATACTATCGTAATAAGGAGGAATAACATAGCCTGCATACACATGACTGTCTACCCGTACCCCATGCCCACCGGGCTGATGCAATACCGTTATTTTTCCGGGCGATGGACGAAAATCATTGTATGGATCTTCGGCATTAATGCGGCACTCAATGGCGTGCATTTGCGGAAAATATGCTTTGCCCACAATTTTTTCGCCGCTGGCAATTTTTATCTGCTCTTTTATCAAGTCAAAATTGATCACTTCTTCTGTTACGCAATGCTCCACCTGTATGCGGGTGTTCATCTCCATAAAATAAAAGTTACGGTGCTTATCAACCAAAAACTCAACCGTGCCCACACTTTCGTAATTAATGGCCTGGGCCGCTTTAATGGCTGCTGTACCCATTCTTTCTCTTAACTCATCGGTCATAAATGGCGATGGGGTTTCTTCTACCAGTTTTTGATGGCGGCGCTGGATGGAACAATCCCTTTCGCTTAAATGGCAAATATTACCATATTGGTCTCCGGCGATCTGTATTTCAATATGGCGTGGTTCTTCCACAAATTTTTCCATATAAATGCCATCGTTCTTAAAAGAAGCGGCTGCTTCTGTCTTGGCATTATCAAAAGCTTTTTCTATTTCAGATTCTTCCCAAACAACACGCATGCCCTTACCGCCACCGCCTGCGGTTGCTTTTAAAATGACGGGGTAACCTACTTCTTTAGCCGCAGTTTTTGCATGGGCAACACTTTCTAAAAGGCCATCAATACCAGGTACAACCGGTACACCGGCAGCTATCATGGTATTTTTTGCGGTTATCTTATCGCCCATGGCATTGATCATATCAGGCGTTGGGCCAATAAACTTAATGCCATGATCGGCACAAATTTTTGCAAACTTGCTGTTCTCTGCCAAAAAACCATAACCGGGATGAATGGCATCAGCATTGGTGATTTCGGCAGCCGCCATTATATGTGCCATGTTCAGGTAGCTGTCCATACTGGCCGGTTTACCAATACAAACGGCTTCATCGGCAAATTTTACATGTAAACTGTCTTTATCAGCAGTGGAAAAAACCGCTACGGTTTTAATGCCCATCTCTCTGCATGTACGAATAATTCGGAGGGCTATTTCACCTCGGTTGGCTATCAATATCTTTTTAAACACAATCGTTGAATTAAAAATTAAAAATTAAAAATTAAAAATTCTGTAACAGGTGGCTTCCTTTTTTACTTTTTCCACAGGATCCTACGGAGAATTTTTACTTTTTACTTAAGAGGGATCAACAAGGAACAAAGGCTGGTCATACTCTACAGGGCTTGCATCTTCTACCAAAACCTTTACAATTTTGCCTTTTACTTCACTCTCAATTTCATTAAACAATTTCATAGCCTCAATAATGCAAACCACTTTACCTGCTGTAACTTCATCTCCAACAGATGCAAAAATGGGTTTGCCTGGGCCCGCCTGCCGGTAAAATG
>JANOVD010000102.1:0-4703 GCA_031417255.1 Chitinophagaceae bacterium | reverse complement strand
GTACATCACCCCAGTTTCCCTGTGTTTCAATCAACAGATCTTTTTGTCCCATGTTAACCAATGCATCGCCAATAGATGCATCGCCATGCGGATGATACTGCATGCTTTGTCCGATAATATTGGCGACTTTATTAAAGCGGCCATCATCCATTTCCTTCATGGCATGTAATATCCTGCGCTGCACAGGCTTTAATCCATCTTCAATGGCAGGTACGGCCCGTTCCAGTATTACATAACTGGCATAATCCAAAAACCAGGTTTTGTATTGGCCGCCAATACCCAGGTCGGTGTGTTCGTAATCTTCTTTTTGTTTTTTACTGTTTGCCATGGCCTCTCCTCCCTTCCTCCTCTCCTGTCCTTCGACTGCGCTCAGGATGAAGAGGCGGTACTTTATATCGTTAATGAATATTTAATCTTCCAAATCAACCTCACCCTCCTTCTCCCTCTCCTAAAGAGAGGGAGCGGTGCTTTATACCATCACCAATCATTTTATCTTCCACATCAACATCAAATCTTTAATCAACATAAATCTCCACACTCTGCATTTCTAAAATATATTTCTAGTTTTCAGACTTTAAAGCCCCTCCTCCGGAGGGGTTTGGGGAGGCCGTTTTCACCTCAAACTCCTTCATCTTTCCAACCGTACCCTGTACATCAAACATATCCTGTGCAATCATCAATTTCAATCTCCACAATAAATAAGCATCGCCGGTTGTATGTTTGGCCTTGGTTAAATGGGTATGAATAATTTTTGATACCTTCTGCCAATCGCCTGTTACCATTTTCTTTAATTCTGCATCATAGAAATCATAATCTTCCTGTAACAGTTTTTTTCCGCCTTCCAGCAAGCGTACACCTTTATCTTCACCAGAGAGTTTTGTCCATTCGTCGGGGTCAACTTCAAATTCGCTGGATGTAATTTCCCTGGCTAATTTTTTTGCTTTTACAAATTCTTTGGCCGGTATTTCAAATAAATTTTCGGGATAAAATAAATTTCCTTTTTCATTTAAAAACGGCAGGTTGTTGAGGTACAATATATGTATCCTGCCCTGGTAATCCTTTATCTGGCTCATCAGCCAGTAGTAGCCGCTAACATCGTGTTTGTTTTGTGCAGCCCAAATCCATATAAAT
Source organism: Chitinophagaceae bacterium (assembly GCA_031417255.1). GTDB lineage: Bacteria > Bacteroidota > Bacteroidia > Chitinophagales > Chitinophagaceae > Ferruginibacter. The sequence continues at coordinate 3,572 of JANOVD010000102.1, read as the reverse complement.
TCTTCCGCATCATTATTCAGACGCTCTTTTAATTCTTCAACCGTTTTGGCATCATCAACCTTACCACTATCAACATGTCCGTCATAATCGCCACCGGCTAAAACATCACGCCACCAATGTTTACGGGCTTCAATTCCTCCTTCGGTATATAAATTGGATAATGGGCCAACTGCATAATCGTCCTTGATTTGAATAATATCTGCCTGCAATGTTTCGTCCAGTTCAAAACTCTTTTCTAACGCAGCAATATCTGCTTCCTGAAATACTATATGAATCATTTTTAATTTTTAATTCTTAATTTTTAATTGTCTCTTCTGCTAAATCCATTACCACCTTTAAATTCTCAATAATAAAATCATGCCGGCTCGGTGTGTTCTTTCCCATATAATATTCCAGCAAATGTTGAATATGTGTTTCGGGCAAAAGCATTACAGGCTGCAGTTTCATATCTTCTCCAATAAAACGGGCAAACTCATCCGGACTTATTTCTCCTAAACCTTTAAAACGGGTTGTCTCGGGTTTGTTGCCCAGTTTCCGGGTGGCTTCCTGCTTTTCTGTTTCGTTATAACAGTAAATGGTTTCCTGTTTATTTCTTACACGAAACAAAGGCGTTTCTAAAATATACACATGCCCGTTCTTAACCAGGTCGGGGAAGAACTGCAGGAAAAAAGTCATCAGCAATAAACGGATGTGCAAACCATCCACATCGGCATCAGTGGCAAACACAATATTATTATACCGCAAACCTTCGTAACCTTCTTCAATATTCAACGCATGTTGCAAAAGATTGAATTCTTCATTCTCATAAACTACTTTCTTTGTTAACCCATAACAATTTAAATGCTTGCCACGTAAACTGAACACAGCCTGCGTTTCCACACTTCTTGCCTTGGTAATGCTGCCACTTGCACTATCGCCCTCGGTAATAAAGATGGTACTCTCCTTTTGTTTCTCTGCAATTTTATCTTTGTCTTTACCCGATGCTTCATCGTTGTAATGAAACTTACAATCTCTTAATTTTTTATTATGAAGATTTGCTTTTTTTGCTCTTTCGTTGGCGAGTTTTTTAATGCCTGCCATATCCTTGCGTTCCCTTTCGTTCTGCTCAATTCGTTTTTTTAATGCCTCTGCTGTTTCCGGATTTTTATGCAGGAAATTATCCAGCTCCTTTCCTAAAAAATCGCCGATAAAATTCCTAATGCTGGGGCCGCCTTCATAAACGGTTTGTGAGCCAAGCTTTGTTTTTGTCTGGCTTTCAAAAACCGGTTCCTGCACCCGTATGCTTAATGCAGCACAAACACTTCCCCTGATATCAGCTGCTTCATAATCTTTTTTATAAAACTCACGAATTGTTTTTACCAAAGCTTCCCTGAAAGCAGCCAGGTGTGTACCCCCCTGTGTGGTAAACTGGCCGTTTACAAAACTGTAATATTCTTCACCGTAATCATTTTCATGCGTTAGTGCAATTTCAATATCCCCGCCTTTTAAATGAATAATGGGATAACGTATCTCATCTTCGTTGGTTTTGCGTTGCAGCAGATCGAGCAAACCGTTTTTGCTTACGTACCTTTTGTTATTCAGGTTCATTATCAAACCTGCATTCAGGTAACAATAATTCCAAAACTGGTTATCAAGGTATTCCTGAACAAAATGAAAGTTTTTAAATATCTTATCATCGGGCACAAAACTTACCAGCGTACCGTTTTCTTCGGTTGTTTTGGTTTCTTTATGTTCCTGTGTTAAAACGCCTCTTTCAAACTCTGCCGTTTTTTCTTTTCCATCACGGTAAGCGGTTACTTTAAAATAATTGCTCAGCGCATTTACCGCTTTTGAACCCACACCATTTAATCCCACACTTTTTTGAAAAGCCTTGCTATCGTACTTGGCGCCTGTATTTATTTTACTAACCACATCCACCACTTTGCCCAGCGGAATACCACGGCCATAATCCCTGATGGTAATTGTTTTGTCTTTGATATTTACATCAACATGTTTGCCATAACCCATCGTATGTTCATCAATACAATTGTCAATAACTTCTTTCATTAAAACATAAATACCGTCATCGGGACTGCTGCCATCGCCCAGTTTACCAATGTACATGCCGGGGCGTAGCCGTATATGTTCCTTCCAGTCGAGGCTGCGGATGGATTCCTCGTTATAATCATGCTTTTCTATCTCTGCCATGGTTTAGTTAATCCGTTAATTGGTTAATTGGTTAATCCGTACAGCCACTGGCTGGTTGAGAATCCGCTAATAGGTTTATGCACTAAACGGATTAACGCCCGCCTGACCGAGTAATTCGGGCAGGGATATACAGATTAACGGATTAACCTTTTTAGTGCTGCGAATATAACTGAATGGAGGGATTTTTGTGGGGGATGAATTATCCACAATTATTATTGAAATGTGAGAAAAAATAAATTATATAGCTTTAGGCAAAATCTTACAACAATGAACCTTGATCTTACAAATAAAACAGCCCTTGTTTGTGGCAGTACACAGGGCCTTGGATATGCCAGTGCAGCAGAACTTGCTTTATTAGGCTGCCATGTTGTATTAATGGCCCGCAATGAAGAAAAATTAAAGGATGCTGTTAATACGCTTGACAACTCCAAAGGCCAGCAACACCAATACCTAGTGGCCGATTTTACAGACACTAATACCGTTAAATCTGCAATTGAAGGTTTTATAAAAAGCAATACCATTCATATTTTGGTAAACAATACCGGGGGCCCTCCCGGCGGCACAGCATTAACTGCAAGGGCCGAAGAATTTATAGCCGCTTTTAATAATCATCTCATAAACAACCATAACCTTACGCAGGCAGTTGTGCCGGGTATGAAGGCAGCTGGTTTTGGCAGGATCATCAATATTATTTCTACTTCGGTTAAAAATCCCATTGCAGGGTTGGGTGTTAGCAATACCATCAGGGCTGCAGTGGCCAACTGGGCAAAAACACTGGCAACCGAATTGGGGCCATTTGGTATTACCGTAAACAATGTATTACCGGGTTTTACCAAAACAGTAAGGGCAGATTATGTAATTGCTTCCAAAGCAAAAGCAGGTAATATAACCGAAGAGGAAGTAATGAAACAACTGGTTGCCGAAATTCCTGCAGGCCGTATTGGAGAGCCCGGCGAATTTGGCGCTGCAGTAGCCTTTCTCTGCTCACCTGCTGCGGCATATATTAATGGTATTAATTTGCCGGTAGATGGAGGAAGGCTGGGATGTTTATAAAACACAGAAAACAAAAAAAATGAAATATTTAAACATTCTTGGTACGTTTTTATTTTCTGCCATCATATTTTCCTGCACTGCACAAACAAAAACTGCTTTAACTGCAGATGAATTTGAAAAAGAAATAACAACCAAAGAAAATATTCAGATACTGGATGTAAGAACACCCAAAGAGTTTTTTGGTGGCCATATTAAAAATGCATTGCAGGCCGACTGGAATGATAAAACAGAATTTGAACGCCGGCTGGCATTTGTTGATAAAAACAAACCTGTTTATGTGTATTGCCTGGCTGGTGGCAGAAGTGCCACCGCCGCAGAAAAGATGCGTAAAG
>JANOVD010000101.1:0-8657 GCA_031417255.1 Chitinophagaceae bacterium | reverse complement strand
CCGCCTGCTGCAGCAATTTCCAAAGCACGCTTAATATTTTCCTGTCCCTTTACATCACAAAAATCAATTTCAAAATCGCTTTGAGCGTTTGCAAATTCTTCTCTTGTATTTACAATGGTTGGTTGTATAGAATCTTCATTGTTAAAAAATTCAATTACATCTTTAATGTGCTCTACGGCGTAAACATTTAAGTTATTTACCATTGCCGCTTCTCTTGCATTTTGTTTGGGAACAATCAATCCTTTAAAACCTTCTTTACGTGCCTGTATGGCAATGGGCAATGCGCCGGTGATGGGACGTATCTCTCCATCCAGGCTCAGCTCACCCATAATTACATAGTCGGCTAATTTTTCAGGATTTTTAATTTGATCGGTTGCACCTAATGTACCAATGGCAATCGGCAGATCGAATGCGGTACCCGATTTTTTTATATTGGCCGGCGCCAGGTTTACCACCAGCTTGGTACGGGGCATGTACAGCTTGTTGCTTTTAATGGCACTCTCTACCCTTTGTAAACTTTCTTTAACCGCATTATCGGGCAGGCCAACTATATAATAATTTTTACCCTGGTTGTTTACACTCACTTCCACAGTAATGCTGATAGCCTCCACTCCATAAACAGCACTGCCAAAAGTTTTAACCAGCATTTTATTTAGATTGATAGATTCTTAAAAATTGCAGAGGAGTAATTACCGAAACTTTACTATTCTTAAAATCCTTTGTATTTGCTGTAACAATATAATCAAGATTTTTTATCTGCAGGGCACTGTAATATTGCAGGCTATCTTCAAAATCGTTGCTTACCGGCTCACTAATTGCCTGCATGGCTAAATTTATATCTGCCGGTACTACTTTAATAATTTCTAAAAATGTAGCCATATAATCCAATGCTCCTTTGTTACCCAGTTTTTTTCTGGCAATGTAAAAGAAAATATTAAATGATAAAATAGAACAGGATGCTGTAATTAAGCCATTATCAGCAAGTGAGAATATCTCTCTGCTATAAAAATGATTTTCCCTTTCCAAATCCGGTATGTCAATCAAAATATTAATATCGAGGAAAATATTAGTTGGATTTCCCATCTTGCTTTTTTTCCATTTGATTATAATATGCCGCTTCAAAATTTTTGGGCACTTTAAATGCACCTGTTAATTTTTTTAACCTTGGAGACAAATCCGATCCATGTGTAAGCTTTACCCCGGAATTTAAAGTACTCAGGTAATTACTTACCAATTTTGATACGCTGGTATTTTTAGACTGTGCATAGTCTTTTGCATTTTGTACTAATTTGTCATCAATACTTAAGGTGAGTTTGGTAGTCATACGTAATTGTTTTTATAAAGATACGTATGTTTTGTATGTATTCAAACTACAGATAGCTTCTGCTCCATAAACAGCGCTGCCAAAAGTTTTAACCAGCATGGGTAACAAATTTGGTTAAAGTTAGAAAAAGTTTGATAGGAAAGAAGAATAAAATTGTGGGAAGGAGCCTATGACAAGTCTTGATAGGTTTACCAGAAGAAGATTAAAAGAAAAGGAACAGAACCATCACCAGATGATTTTTATCTAGATGTAGAATATAAATAGCATACAATGCTCATCAACTAGTTAGCAAAAGGTGTTCTATGCTGTAAAAATTAAAGAATTACGCAGCTTTGTTAGCTCGGCCCAGAATAAAGATAAATACTGACAAGAAAGCGATTCCACCAGCTAGTGGTTTAATATAATTCTGGGGAATAACAATTTTCAAATCCTGATTTTTCTTGTTTAAGGCATTTGCAAAAAAATTCTTTTCCATGATTTCAGTTTTTATAAATCACAATTTACAAAAAAAAGAATGTGGAAATAAAAATTGTGTGGAAATAACTTTATTAGATTTCATAGTTCAAAGTTAATAATTTAAAGAAGCAGAAAAAGCTTCCTCGCATTAATCCTTATATTTTACTGTCCCCGGATGAAAACTCTCCCAGCTATGCCAAAACTCCTGGTAGGCCTGTATTACGGAAAGGCGGCTGCCTTTTAAAACTCCTTCCACACATTCTCCATTCATATTCCAAATAGAATTGGTTGCAGTATCTTTTAAAGTTAGTGTATTTACATCCCAACTAAATTGCAGTAGCTTATCATTCACCTGCCTGTTCCATACATGAAAAGAACGGTTGTCATTTTCCAATACCAACACTAAATTTAAATTCTGAAAACTGTCGTTGATCACTCTTTGTTTTACCAGTTCATTCCAGTCATACGCTTTTGCATGGCCGGCAATTTCTATACCAACCACCCATGATTTAAATTTCCAGGATGCGCTGTCTCTTTTTTCCAATCCGCTTTGTATAGTGCCGTCATCAAATCCCTGCAAACCTTTGTATTGTTTTGCAAATAAAGTATCGGGTTGCAGTATGAGCGTGTTTGGATATTTGCGTATCCATGCAGCAAGTGTGAGTTGTTCTGATGTAATTTCTTTTAACGCTGTTCCTTTTAAAGGGCCTGCAACCGCTTTACCGGTTGCCTGCCGCCACCAGCTTTTGGTTTTTGCATCTTCAAACATAGCATTAAAATGATCCATCCCCACCAAACGGAATTTTTCAAACTTGCCATTTACAAAAGGGCTGAAAACCCTGCCTGTTCTGCAAACCGTGCAATAAGTAACCATTACCGGTTCGCCGCCTACAGTATCTGTAACCTGGTGATGATAACCGATTATTTCAACGGGATATGCTTTTGCCTGCCCGTTTATGGCTATGCCGATGACCAGTTTTGTGCTGTCAATTTTATTATCTGCTACAGATGCCAGTATTTTATTTTTTGGCTGATAAAACATTTTATCGGCCAAAAATTTAAAATTGAAAAAATAAAAAACCGTTGCATACAATAACACAAAAAAAGCAAGCAGAATTTTTTTCCACAAGCGGCTGTTACGAAAAATATAGATCATTGGTGGCAGAAATAATATCAATCCCAATATCCTGAACCACCAGATATAATTGTTGAGGAAATAGGCAATTTGTATGGTATCTGATTTCTGGCTGCCGGGGAAAGGCATAATGAAATATACACGGAGTATTTCGGTGGCAAGCAGGATTAAGAAGCCGGTGATAAGCAGGATCGTTCTTTTCATTTAGTGATTAATTATTAATTACAACACCAATATTTCTTCAATAACCTTTTTTACAAGTGTAATAGTTGATGCATTCAATTTACCAACTTTATCCTGTAACCTTACTTTATCAATGGTTTTTATCTGGTCTAATGCAATCATACTTGTTGTACCATTTAAAATAAATTTAACCCGGGAGGGATAAATTCTGATTGTAGTAGTAAGAGGTGCTACAATTACAGTTCCGATAAACTTATTCATATCATCAGGAGAGAGAATAACACAGGGCCTTGTTTTTTTCATCTCCCTGCCAAGAGTAGGGTCAAGATTAACCCAATAAATTTCGTATTGATTTATTTCCATGCATCAAAATTTTCATCCTTAAAAACATCTGGCAGTATCAATTTATCATCCTTATTTTTTGCCATTTTTTTAAAGGCTTTTGCCCAGTCTTTTCTTGGAGATGGCTTGTTGGTTTTCAATAAAATACCCGAATCTCCAACTTCAATCGTTACTTCCTCATTTTCATTCTCTACAGTTTTTAAAAATTTCTGAGGTATAACAATGCCTTTGGAGTTTCCGATCTTCCGTACCTTTATTGAGAATGTTTCCATATCAGTTTATTTATCCGCAATATACAAATGTTATAACAAATTATAACAAACAAAATCACATTTTCTCCAGCATCTCTACCACACCTTCTCTCTACAAAATTAAATAACCCAGCCTGTCGTTGTTGAAGGACAGATATTTCAATCATCCACATTCCATTCAATACTATTATCATGGCTAACAAACGTTTTTCCTTCAAAATGATTAAAATATATCCTATAGCTCGTGTTAGCTTTATAATAAGCAAAATAAAATCTTATTAAACCAATATTATACTTGGGCACCTTTGAGTTTTTATATAATCCTTTTAAGCTTTCTGGGTAGACTTTATGAGTTTTCCGATATTCCATGAGATCCTCTTTTAGAATATTTGCCTTTACAATCGTATTTTTAAAATAATAATTTTCAATATGACCGGAGGAAAACCTTACGCACATAAAAGCAATCATAAATAAGGCAGCGAATATAAATAAGGATTTATTTCTCCTTGAATATGCTGCTATAAGAATATATAACATTAGAAATAAGATACCGTAAAAAAATACTGCTGAAAAATCAATCCAACTCATTCTCAGAAGAAGGAAAATTTGCACGCATCCGATAAAAAAGCCGATCATGCAAACAGGCAACAGTAGTGGTTTAAGTTTTTGCATAAAAAGTTTACATCTTCTCCAGCATCTCCACCACACCTTCTCTCTTCAAAATTAAATAACCCAGCCTGTCGTTGCTGATGCCGTCTTTTAAAAGATATGGAAAATGAAGCTGGCCGTTGATGACTGAGGTTTCAAAATATTTAAAATCAATATTGGGGTATTTTTTTAGTTCCTCTCCTATCTCGTATAAATGTGTAGAGAGTATGAACAGCGAATTTTTCATCTTCAAAAAACCTTCAATAACTGTACTGCTGCATTTCATGGCATCCTGCACATTGGTGCCTTTAAAGAGTTCATCAATCAGTATCAGCCATTTTTTACCGTCGCTTATTTTGGTGATGGTGGCTTTAATGCGCTGCACTTCGTTGTAAAAATAACTTTCGCCTTTGGCAATATTATCCACCACATTTATGTTGCTGAGCATACCATCAAACAATGTCAATTTCATTTGCTGCGCCGGAACGCCCATACCAATATGTGCCAGGAATAGAGATGCACCTACTGATTTAATGAATGTGCTTTTACCGGCCATATTGGCGCCGGTTAAAAAAAGAAAATTTGTTTTTTGGTTTAGCACCACATCATAAGCCACGGGATGTTGTAGCAGCAAATGATACAAACCCTTTGCCTCAATTACCGGTTCATCGTTTTGCACAAAATCCGGAAACACAAGCTCATACTTTTGCACAGCCCTTGCCATACCGTACCAGGCATCTATCTGTGCATACAGCACAACCAGGCTAAGCATATTGTGTTTATACCCGTAACGGATAAAATGTGCCAGCTCCAGTTTTTGCGAATTGGTTAATGCTTCGCTGTTGTTATTTTTTTCAACAACTGCAAACTGCGGCTTATTGATTATTTTTTCAATCTCTGTTAAAATGTTTTTAAGCGGAGCCGGAACAGTTTCATCCTTAAAAAGCTGTACCAACAATTGAAACCCTTTTATAAAATCGAAACAGTGTTTGGTAGAATAAGTTACCAGTGCAAAGTCGGGGCCGTGCAACATTTTATAACTATAGGTTTCAATAGATGAAGGATGCGCAGGTATAGGGCTGATATGTGAATCGAAATATTTTTCAACCACCATCACCGTGCCGTTGCTGATCTGTGATGGCCAATGCGGTTGTTTTTTTATGATGAGCTGCAGGGTTTTCTGTACAGCAACTATCTCTTCCCGTGTTTTTAAAGGCGTACTGAAATTGATACGTAACTGTTCGCTGCCATGCGTTGTGCTGCACAGGTCAAGTTTACTAAACACAGATATGTCTTCGCCACTGTTGAACATTAAAAGATCGGCAAGTGTTGTTTTGTCTATGTCCATTGCTGCTGATTATTGATTATTGATTATTGATTATTAAAAGCTGCTTTTAAATTACCGGCTCACTAAAATTATCAATATCAAATACCTGCCGGCAGGCAGGTTACCGGGTAAATAACATCCGTTGCCCTTTTATAGTTTCATCAAACTTTCCATCACTATAAACCATATTACCATTCACAAAAGTGCTTACTATAGATGCAGGAAATGTAAAATTCTCTAAAGGGCTCCATCCGCATTTGTATAAAATGTTTTCTTTGGTTACAGTTGAAGGCAGATTATTGTCAACAACAACCAGGTCGGCAAAATATCCTTCACGAATATATCCCCTGTTTTCAATCTGAAAACAATCGGCAACTGCATGGCTCATTTTTTCTGCAATTTTTTCCAGGCTGATCCTTCCATGTATATGATAATGCAACATTAGTAACAAAGGGTGTTGCACCAACGGCAGTCCGGCATGTGCCTGTTCGTAAAGCCCCCTCCTATGAACTTCGTTCGTTCCCTTACCAGTGAACCCCGGTGGGGGAGGAACCGAACCCTGCTGATTCGAATAATATCCTTTTTCTTCAAGGGTATGCGGTGCATGATCTGTGGCAATAACATCCAGCCGGTTATCAAGCAGGGCTTTCCATAAAGCTTCTTTGTTGTATGCTGATTTTATGGCGGGGTTACATTTTATTTTATACCCCAGTTGCTCATAATCATTGGCAGTAAAATGTAAGTGATGCACACATACTTCGGCAGTAATTCTTTTTTCTTTTAGCGGCATCATGTTGCTGAAAAGCTGTAATTCTTTTTCGGTGCTGATGTGCAGTATATGTAAGCGGCTGTTGTATTTCTGTGCAAACTTTATCGCAATCAATGAAGATTCAAAACAGGCTTCATCATTTCTTATTAAAGGATGATCAGCAGGAGATAATTCTCCCTGCCTACCGGACAGGCAGGCTTTTTCATTTTTCAGACGTTCGTAATTGGTTTTGATAATCCGTTCATCTTCGCAATGCGTTGCAATCAGCATTTCACTTTCCCTGAAAACCTTATCCAAAGCACTATGGCTATCCACCAGCATATTGCCAGTGCTGGCGCCCATAAATATTTTTACGCCGCAAACATCGTGTTTATGGCTGTTCATTTTTAATACTTCATCAGCATTGGTATTGCTGGTACCCATAAAAAATGAATAATTGGCCAGCGAAGTATTGGCTGCAATGGTATATTTATCTTCAAGCAATTGTGGTGTTAATGCATTGGGTACAGTATTTGGCATTTCCATAAAAGCAGTAACACCGCCTGCCACAGCGGATTTGCTGCCGGTATAAATAGTTTCTTTATGGGTAAGACCGGGCTCACGAAAATGTACCTGGTCGTCGATAACTCCCGGAAAAAGATGCTTACCATCGCCATTTATCTCCGTAACCTTATATTTGGTTTCAATGGCTCCAGCAATTTTTTCTATCCTTTCGCCGTTAATTAAGACATCCAGTGGTTGAATTTTTCCTTCATTTACAACCTGTATGTTTTTAAAAAGGTATTTTTGCATAACTTGAATAATGTTATCAGTTAAACTAAAACTATCCAATGCAATTTATTAAAAGCTTAGCCAAACTGTTGTTTTTTATTTGTCCTGCATTTGCAACAGCACAATCCACTTTTTTAACGCCGGGATCAAAAGATATTCATTTTGTTGACCGCATGGAAATTAAGCAGCAAAAAAATACGCACCTTAATTTTTCTTCGGTGCGGCCATTCAACAGAAAATATATTGTGGAGCAAACTGAATTTATTGACAGCGCCAGGCTTGGCTACACCGATTCGGCAGGCAGGGATAAATACCGGGTGTGGAACAGCCAGGCATTAACCTCTATAGATGAATACAACCTGAACAGTTTTTTAATGAATAACAGCGAATGGGTTACCGGCTCAAAAAAAGAATTTTTAAGCAAGCGGCCTGTGCTAAAAACTTTTTATACAACAAAACCAAATTTTCTGGAAGTGAATACCAGGAATTTTTTCCTGGCCCTGAATCCGGTATTTCAATATGTACATGGCGTAGAAACGGGATATAATAAATCTATCTTTTTAAACAGTAAGGGCATTACTTTGCGGGGAACCATTGGCCGCAAAATCGGTTTCTCTTCTTTTATAACCGATAACCAGGAAAGAGGCCCGCAGTTTTTTCAACAGCAGGTTGCCAGCTTCAGGGCCGTGCCCGGCGTGGGTTTTTACAAACCATTTAAAACAACGGGTGTAGATTATTTTGATGCCCGTGGCTATATCAGTTTTAAAGCTGCCGGCGCAATTGACATACTGTTTGGTTATGATAAAAATTTTATAGGCAATGGTTACCGAAGTTTATTATTAAGCGACTGGGGCAACAGTAATTTATTTTTAAAACTCAACACCAGGGTTTGGAAAATAAATTACCAGAATATTTTTATGGAGCTGATGCCGCAGTTTAAAAAAGTAGGCGACACTTTACTTGACCGTAAATATGCAGCCATGCATCACCTGAGTGTGAATGTAACCAAGTGGCTTAACATTGGTGTTTTTGAAGGCGTGATATTTGGCCGTAAAAACCGTTTCGATTTTCAATATTTAAATCCTATTATTTTTTACAGGCATATTGAAGGCACGGTTGGCAGTCCCGATAATGCATTGGCCGGATTTGATTTTAAAGCAAATATTGCACACAGTGCCCAACTGTATGGCCAGTTTTTGCTGGATGAATTTGTTTTATCTGAAATAAGAAAAAATAACGGCAGTTGGGTTAATAAATGGGGCATACAGCTTGGCGTTAAATATGTTGATGCATTTGGTGTGCCAAATCTTGACATACAATTAGAGGCAAACAGGGTGAGGCCATTCACTTACACACACAACGATACCATTTCCAATTACACACATTACAACCAGCCACTGGCGCATCCGTTGGGTGCAAACTTCCAGGAGTTTTTGGGTATCATCCGTTAC
>JANOVD010000100.1:0-21786 GCA_031417255.1 Chitinophagaceae bacterium | reverse complement strand
TTTTTTACTTGCTTTTTATCTTCTTCATCATTAATACCGTCACCGTTTGATCCCAACGAATCATAAGTACTGCTGACATTCCCGAAGGATATAAGTCCTGAAGAATTACTGTCGAAATAAACATTCGCTGCTGCCAGGTTAGTCCTGGCTATAATTTGTTCAGAAATTATCGGGCATCCGAAATTGGATGCAGGGCCAGGTTGATTGATACATTTATCTTCTTCGTCTTTCACACCATCTCCATCAGTATCGCCGGGAGTACCCGAATTAAACAGGCCAGTTGCAAAGTGCATAGTATCCGAAGAAACAGACATCGTTCCCGCAGTAATATTAGGGCTCATTCTGAGAAATGGTACTGCTGTAGTAACTACTTCATCTGGGCTAATTGACTTGATGGCACTAATCTGTTGAGCATTAATACGATTATCAGCATTAAACGGATCGTATGTAGCCTGGTAAGAAGCTGCTGGCGACGCAGGTGAGGATGCAACAACAGGAGGTGTAAATGCTATAGACTTCGAACGAACTCTTGTATCTTTTTTTCCTGCTATAGGTTTAAAATTTTTATCCCACCATGATTGCGCTTCGGCAAAATATTCCCTGGCTTCCGCCAGTACATCTTTTTCTTTTTCAATGGCAACTGATTTTTTTTCAGCCACCAATTTTGTGTAAGCTTCCATTAATTCCGCAGGTGGCTCAATATCGTACCGTAGATAATCTTCCACCGCATCCAGCACAATGAGCGATGTATTGCGGGTGATGACTGAATATTTTTTTCCCAATGCAGTTATTGCTTCCTTGTTCTTTTCATACTGAATATCCAGTTCGGCTATCTTTTTTTGTGCCCATATTTTTTCAATATTGATGAACCTGGTATTATGAAAATTGGCATTCATGTCTAAGTACTGCTCAAATGTTACGTTGCTGCCATATCCATATTGAAGGAATACGCCCGTATTTCTTGCATTGCTGATGCCGGCAATGCTGCAGCCATTTACAAGTGGCGTTGCTATTGATGGATATACTTCTGTTATGTTTGGGTTTGCTTTGATACCGAGGAATTGTAATGTTTGCTCAGTAAGATATTTTTGTGCTGAAGCAATATCTGATTCATTAAGATTGATAAAAGTACCGCCTGTTGAAGCTGCAATATATTTTAACAGCGAAAAATTGGCTGTTGCAGCAGCACAGATAGTATAAACCGGCATCTTGGGTAATACCATATTGTCAATATTGCCCCAGTTGTGTAAACCATCTGTAAAAAACAGGTATTCATCGGCAGGTGGTAAATTGGCAATGTTGCTGAAATTGCTGGCACCATCGTAAGTAATATCTTCCAGTGTTTTTGTCATATCGCTCCAGTTGCCACCTGAAATGGAATAAGTGTTTATCTTTTTAAAATCAATATCTGCTTTAAAAAGATTAATGGTACAATTGCCCTTTGTTTTTATGTATGCATCCAATAATTCAAATTCTTTTTTATGATCACGGTTCTGCCCGCTTAAAGAGGCATCCCAGATAACTGTAATTACATCAGGTATTTTTTTCTCAATTTTTTTTACCTGCGGAAAAGTATTCAACAAAAAATAATATTGCCCATTTATTGGTTGCATACTTATTTCAGTGGCATCGGCTGTTTTAGGAACGTTAATAGTAAAAGCGCCATCAAGCATAAAATCCTGTTTGGATACTGAAGAGGTAAAAACCTTGTTCAGTTCTTCAAATTTTAAATTGGTGTTACAATCTGAACCCACTTCGGGGATATAATTGGAAGCTACAGTTATGGAAAAGTCGAACTGTTTTATAGGTTGTTTAAAATGCAGCGGCAACGAATACACAAAAGCATAATTACTGTTTAAAGACAGCAATTGCTCGTAACCTATTAAAACCGTTCGGCAGCCATTGGCCGGGATGGGATAAATACGGGTTCTAAAATTATTGCCTTCCACTTTCTCCAGCAATCCGGGGTCCACGTTGCGTCGTACTATATTTTCAAAAACCACCTGGCCTTTTTCTTTTTCAACCGGTACAGCTTCTCTCATTTTACCATTAATATCTATTGCATAGCGTGAAATGCTCACACCATCCGGCATCGGAAAAGTAAGTTCGCCTTCCAATATCCGGTTATTGCTATTACAAAATTCCATTTCCATGGTAGTAACAGCGTAATTGCCTATTACTTTTACCTCAGTTTTCAGTTTGGTGAGTAAAACACTTGCAGAATCTTTACCGGCAACCTTTAGGATGGGTTGCTGGGCTTGAAGGCCAAAAGGAGCTAATAATAAGAGGAGTAATATTGATTTTGCCGGAATAGGGTTCATAAAACAGGTTTTGTTTATCTGAAATTAAGATACAAACGGGGTAATTTTTCACAATCACCAACAATTTAATAAAGATGAATTAAACGTATTGTTAAAGTAAATTATGGCAATAAGAGCGGTTTTAAATGATGAAATCATAGCTCAATAGTAATTCTTAGTTGAACGGAGTCCTTCGTACCCTCAGGATAAACTCTGGCAATGCAGCCAAATCAAGGCTCAAAAGTTTGTCCCCAAAAAAATCTGCCCAAATTTTTAATTCCAACCCTCAACCCTTACCTTTGCCGCTCGAAAATTAAACCTCTTTTTATATGGCTAATACCGGTAAAATAAAATCAATCATCGGCGCTGTGGTTGACGTTCAGTTTGACAGCGATAGCAAACTTCCCGAAATATTAAATGCATTAGAATTGAAACGTGAAAACGGCGATACTTTAGTGTTGGAAGTTCAGCAACACCTTGGCGAAGACAGTGTACGTACCATTGCGATGGACGGAACAGAAGGTTTGGTACGTGGTACTGTTGTAACTGATACCGGCAAGCCAATTGCAATGCCAGTTGGCGATGCAATCAAGGGCCGTTTATTTAATGTAACAGGCGATGCAATTGATGGTTTGCCACAGGTTAGTAAAGTAGGTGGCCGCCCCATTCATGCCAAGCCGCCTTTATTTGAAAACCTGAGTACAGCCAACGAAATTCTGTACACCGGTATTAAAGTAATTGATCTGATCGAACCTTATGCAAAAGGTGGTAAGATCGGTTTGTTTGGTGGAGCAGGTGTGGGTAAAACTGTATTGATCCAGGAATTGATTAACAATATTGCAAAATCATATAGTGGTGTATCGGTATTTGCCGGTGTGGGCGAAAGAACCCGTGAAGGAAATGATTTGATGAGAGAAATGATTGAAGCAGGTATTATGAACTATGGCGAAAAGTTTAAACATAGCATGGAAGAAGGTGGATGGGATTTGAGTTCGGTTAATATGGAAGACCTGAAAGAATCAAAAGCAACTTTCGTTTTTGGTCAGATGAACGAACCACCGGGAGCAAGGGCTCGTGTGGCTTTAAGCGGATTGACCATTGCAGAATATTTTCGTGATGGAGATGGTACAGGGCAGGGAAAAGACATTTTATTTTTCGTTGATAATATCTTCCGTTTCACACAGGCAGGTTCCGAGGTATCGGCTTTGTTAGGCCGTATGCCAAGTGCTGTGGGCTATCAGCCAACGTTAGCAACAGAAATGGGATTGATGCAGGAAAGAATTACTTCTACAAAAAATGGTTCAATCACTTCTGTACAGGCGGTATATGTACCTGCGGATGATTTGACAGATCCGGCTCCGGCAACAACTTTTGCGCATTTGGATGCTACTACGGTATTGAGTCGTAAGATCGCCGATCTGGGTATTTATCCTGCGGTTGATCCCTTGGATAGTACCTCAAGAATTTTGACTCCATTAATTGTTGGCGACTTACATTATGATACAGCAAACCGTGTAAAATTAATTTTACAACGCTATAAAGAATTGCAGGATATTATCGCCATCCTTGGTTTGGATGAATTGAGTGATGAAGATAAATTAGTTGTATCAAGGGCACGTAAAGTACAGCGTTTCTTGAGTCAGCCTTTCTTTGTGGCCGAGCAGTTCACCGGTTTAAAAGGAGTGTTGGTTTCAATTGAAGATACAATCCGTGGTTTTAATTCTATTATGGATGGAGAAGTGGATGAGTATCCCGAAGCAGCATTTAACCTGGTAGGAACTTTGGAAGATGCGATTGAAAAAGGGAAGAAATTTATGGAAGCGGCGAAAGCATAGCCCCCTGTCCCCCGAAGGGGGAACTTAGGATGTTGCTTCATTTGGTTTTATTAACAGTTCTTTAAAAATAAGTGTAAGTTTTTTGTGACCAGCATATGTTTTTCATGGCATCATCGCCTGCCTGCCGGTAGGCAGGTTGTGTCACTCACTTGTACTACATACCATTATTTAACAATTAAAAACGAAGCTCATTTCAACCTACTCAGTATAATGGTTAGGTTATAAAAGAGCTTTAAAGCCTCCCCTTCGGGGAGGCTTGGAGGGGCTATATGATATTAGAGATATTAACACCCGAACAAAAAATTTTCAGCGGCGATGTGTACGGTGTACAATTGCCGGGCATTGCAGGTTTGTTTGAAGTATTGGACCGGCATGCTCCTATGGTAAGCGCATTAAAAGATGGCAACCTGAAAATTTTGAAAGATAAAACGCAAACTACTTCTTATACTATTAAAAGTGGTTTTGTAGAAGTACTGAATAATAAAACAACTGTTTTGGTTGAAGGAGCGGAAGAAGTTTAAAATAAAATATTTATATAGGTAAAGCCCATACATTTTGTGTGGGCTTTTTTATTACTGTTAGGGTGAGTCACCCCGACATGGTGGCTCACCCGGTGCTAATATGCAGGCAGTTTTTGTATGCGGTGAGTCATCTGCCGCGGCGGATGACTCACCGTTTAATGATCCAGCTGCTTTTTTAACTGCACAAAAGCCCAGGCTGTAAAAGGCAACAATAGCAAACTCAAAAAACTAAGCCAACTGCAGGTAAAATAAAACAACAGGAAACTGATAGTTAAGAGAAATACCGGGTAAAGAATGAAGAGAAAACCTATTAGTTTGGAATCATCATGGCCTTCTTCCTTTATTAATGTAGTACCAAGCCATTTGGTAAAATAATAAAGCGGTGCATGAGTGATTGCGCCAATTGCAGCCGGAATAAACAATAATATTTTTTTTAACGGGGATTGTTTTATGTAAAAAGCTTTGTGCAAAACTACTTTATCATTGCTGTCTATTTCAAAAACAAATTTACTTAACTGTGGCTTTAGCGTTTCATTAAATTGACGGATAGCATTGCCATGACTGTCTTTGTAATCAATATCTTCTTTGGAAATGGTATCACCAAAAAACAATTTGATATTTTTTCCGAATTTTTTAAAAGAACTGTAATTAATGGCAACAGGTAATACTTTCAAATCAATCCCATCCTCCCAACTGCTTATAGCCAGGCGGGCTGTGCCTTTTTTTAACGGGCGCAAATGCCATTCGTTAATGCACCTGCCTTCGCTGAAGATCAAAACAATTCCGTTTTGTTTAAAAATATCTTTACATAATTCAAATGTCTTGTAATTTTCATCCATATTTTCTACACCCTCGCTAACCCGGTACACGGGAAACATTTTAAACAGAAATAAAAATTTGGCAAAAAATTTATTTTTAAAAGCATCGCCTCTTGCAAGGGCGTACAGGGGTTTGTCAAACAAAGTACAAAGTATTATGGCATCTAAAAATGAATTTGGATGATTGACAGCCAGCAGTAACGGCCCCTCATGTTTCAGGAGCTCCTTTTTGTTAATGGCAATATTCCTGCAATAAATGGGTAAAGCAAGTTTGGCAATAACTTTTACAAATGAATACAGCAATTAGTTTTTGATTTTAACAGGGAAGTTAATTATAATTCAAACAAAAAAAATAATTGAAGAAAATGATTGATATCGTAAAGGTAAATCTGTAAAAATTAATTCAACTGCGGGTCAATCGGAAAGTTAATCATCATTTCATATTCGCCGCCAAGCGCCTGCAGGCTGCCCTTCCATATTTCATTATAACCGGTATTAAAAACCAGCTTATGGTTTGCAGAAACAGTGAGCCAGCTTTTTTCTTCAAGTTCTCCGGTTAACTGGCCATCGCCCCAGCCACTGTAGCCAATAAAAAATTTAATTTTATTAAAATCAATACTGTTGTTTTTTATTAATGCAGTTAGGGTTTCAAAATTACCTCCCCAATAAATATCCTTGCTTACTTTAACCGATTCCGGAATCAGATCGGGATATTGATGCAGGAAATGAATCGTATTCATCTGCACCGGTCCACCATAATACACCGGTAAACTGTAACCCTCCAGGTTGGTTATCAGTTCATCCAATGTTTGTTCAATCTGTTTATTTAAAACAAAACCAAAACTTCCCTGCTCTTTGTGTTCACATAGAAGTATAACGGTCCGCAAAAAATTCGGATCCTTTAAAAAAGGGTCAGCAATCAATAATATGCCTGCAGCCGGTTCAATCATATTTCTAAAGTAATATTTAATTACAAAAAAACCATTACCGTTTATGTTTTTATTTGCAAAAAATCTAAACCTTAGTTAAATTTAAAGTTTACCGGGTTTAAATTATATTACAGGCTAATACTGAATTACCTTTGCACGGATGAAGAAAATTTTTCCAATCATAACAATACTGATCCTGCTTTCGCTGTTTGGGCTTATTTTTTTCCAGTATTTATGGATTAAAAGTGCAAAAGAAACGAAAGACAAACAGGTTAAAGAAAACATATACCAGGCTGTTAACTATGCTGCCACAATACTTACCGAGGAAAGAAGTTCTTTAATGCCAGTTCCCCGTAAAAGTGATCTCCTTTTTCCGGGCGACAGGTTACAGATGCAGTACTTTAAACCATCAGTAATAAAACGCTTTTCAAAGGATGAAATTGCTGACATTATCCGCATGGGTTTCAATAAAAACAACCTGAAGGATTATCCCTTTGAATTCAGTGTAATGATCTATACGCTTAACGGAGACCAGGTTTACAGCGATAATTTCTTTAAATATTATGCTGATACAGTTAACAGCCTGAAAGTTGTTTATCCACTTGAGCCGGCCAGTGGAACCAGTTTCGAAAACCTGGTTAGTGAAGAACTGCTTATGGTAGTAGTGCCCAATCAGCAAAGCCTTATCTGGAAAGAAGTGATCTGGTTTATTTTGGGTGCAATATTGTTTACGCTTATCATAACCACTGCATTTTTTATTACCATACGCACATTATTAAAACAGAAAAAACTCAGCGAGATAAAATCTGATTTTATCAATAACATGACACATGAGTTTAAAACACCCCTGGCAACCATATCGCTTGCCGTTGATGCATTAAAAAATGAAAAGGTTGCAGGTAACAAAGACAAGACCGAATATTTTACCGGCATCATTAAGGAAGAAAACAAACGGATGAACAAGCAGGTGGAAACCATACTGCAGGCGGCTTTGCTGGATAAAAAGGAAATACAGCTAAACCTTAAAAGACTGTTGGCACACGATCTGATCATCAATACTTTAAACAATATTAATTTACAGGTTGAAGAAAAAGGCGGGAAGATGGAAGTAGAGCTGGATGCAGAAAATGATTTGATCCTGGCCGATGAAGTTCATTTCACCAATTTAATAAATAACCTGTTGGATAATGCGGTAAAATATTCTAAAGAAGATCTGCACATCAAACTGCATACAAAAAATACAGGTAACAAGCTTAAAATAACAATTGAGGATAACGGCATTGGCATGAACAAAGAAACACTACACCGGATTTTTGAAAAATTTTACCGGGCCCATACCGGTAACGTTCACAATGTAAAGGGTTTTGGCCTGGGCCTCAGTTATGTAAAAACCATGGTAGATGCACATCATGGAACTATAAAAGCCGAAAGTGTTTTGGGTAAGGGAAGCAGTTTTAGCATTTCTATACCGCTGGCAAAATAAAATCACCTTTTAGAAACAGGCACCACTAATTTCAATCCACTCCATTCGTTACTAACAGCGCAAACTTTAATATCAACCAGGTTATGCTGCAAAGCAATTTCACGGATTAAATTTTCAGATAAGTCAGTTAAGATACCTGAGCTTTTTTTATACCAGGATATCCAAACGATCACCGAAGTATTCTTTTTACAAAGCTTTAAAACTGTTTCCATTTCTTTTTTAAAAACAAATAGATTTTTTGCAAACAGATGAATCAGATCAGGCATTTCATTTTTTGCAGCATATTGTTTTGAAATATCTGTATCAAGCAACTGAAAATAATTTTCAGGTACATGAATCACTAAAATTTTCATCCCGGGTTTAATGCCTAATTTCCTAATTAGAGGCGTTCCGGAGTATCCTGCATCAGCCATAAAATCCGTTTTTGTGTTGAGATAATATCCTATTCACACTAATCCACAGCTTTCCACATCCAATTCACATCAAATTTCCGGTTTTTCGGCTTATAAGTGCACCAATTATGCAATACGGGGTTGTGGATAAAAAACTTTCTCCAAATTTTGTCTTTAAAGTGGGAAAAAGTGTTATTTTGTGGGAGTATAGGTTAATTAATGCATTAAACTCCTGAAAATGATAGGTTTCCTCGGTGAATATGAGGCCACTTTAGATGCTAAAGGGCGCTTCCTTTTACCGGCTGGCTTTAAAAAGCAATTGCCGGAAGAGGGTGCTTCGCATTTTATCATTAACAGGGGTTTTGAAAAATGCCTCACATTATACCCACAACAAAGCTGGGATCCTATTTTCTCTGAAATCAGCAAACTGAATGATTTTGATCCTAAGGTACGGGAATTCAGACGTTATTTTTTAAATGGGGCTACACAATTAGAGCTGGATTCTGCCGGCAGATTACTGTTGCCCAAAAACCTCACCGAACACGCAGGGCTGGATAAGGATATTGTGTTGGTATCGGCGGTTAACAAAATTGAGATCTGGGATAAAAGTAAGTATAAACAGTTCTTTGAAACTTTTACACCACAATCATTCAGTGATTTGGCGAACGAAGTGATGAATAAGAAAGACGGGAATTAGTAATTAGAAATTGGTAAAAAGGTATGAAAAAAAATGAAAGCGATACCCCAATTCCCAATTCCCAATTACCAAACTATCACACGCCGGTATTACTGAATGAATGTATTGATGGTTTAAATATTCAGCCCGATGGGGTTTATGTTGATTGCACATTTGGCGGCGGCGGACATAGCCTTGCCATATTGCAGCAATTGAATGAAAAAGGAAAGCTAATTGTTTTTGACCAGGATGAAGATGCCAGGAAAAACTTGACCGATGATGAACGGGTGGTTTTTATTCCACAGAATTTCAGGCACCTGCAAAGGTTTTTGCGGTTGCATAAAACAGCAAAGGTAAATGGCATTCTTGCAGATCTTGGTGTTTCCAGTCACCAGTTTGATGAAGCCGGCCGTGGATTTTCCATCAGGTTTGATGCAGCGCTTGATATGCGTATGGATCAGCGCCAGGCCTTCACTGCAGCAGATATTCTTAAAAATTTCCCGGAGCAACAGTTGCATAAAATGTTTGAACAATACGGCGAGGTAACCAACGCCAAAACATTGGCAAAAACAATTGTATTACAACGGTCGCTGGCTCCCATCCGCACAATCAACGAATTTAAAACTGCAGTACATGCGGTAGTAAAAGGAAATCCTCAAAAATATTTTGCACAGGTTTTTCAGGCCCTTCGGATTGAAGTGAATGACGAACTGGGAGCTTTAAAAGAATTGTTGCAACAAACTATAAATGTTTTGACACAGGGTGGCAGGGTTGCAATTATCACTTTTCATTCTTTAGAAGACAGGCTGGTAAAAAACTTTTTTAGGGATGGCACTTTTGAAAATACAGCTATTGATGATGTTTATGGTCATCGGTTTCACAATCCTTTTAAAGTGATAACAAAAAAACCGATCACAGCAACCGAAAAAGAATTAAAAGAAAATACAAGATCACGTAGTGCAAAATTGAGAGTGGCGGAAATGAAGTAAAAGTCTTTTATAAATACAGAAGCAATATACATGTCAACAGATACAGAAATAAAGGAACAACTACCTACTGGTCAAAAAACCGACCCGATGGCTATTGGGTGGAAAAAAATTATCAGCCATAAATGGGTGGTAAGAAATATTCCATTCTTTTTATTCCTGACAGCATTGGCAGTATTGTACATCTATAACGGGCATTATACCGATAAGCTGATCTTAAAAATTAATACAACCGAAAAAAAAATAAAAGAACTGGAATACGAATACAAGACCGTTAAAAGCGATGTGATTTTCAGAAGCAAGGCCAGCGAATTAATAAAAGCAATAGAGCCATTGGGATTAAAGGAATTGACAGAGCCTCCGGTTTTATTGGGGGAAGCCTCACCCCAACCCCTCTCCAAGGGAGAGGGAACTGGGAGATGAAACGAAAAAAAATAAAATGAATTCAAAAATTAATACTTCGCAAAAATCTTCTCCATTTCCTCTCCGCCAGCTGGCGGAGGAGATAAAGGGGGCCGGGTGTTTTAAATGGAAATAAAAAATGACATATTATGGCGGGTTTACCTCAGTTTCCTGGGGATGGTTATACTTGGGCTTTTTGTAATTGGCAAAGCTTTTTATATCCAGCAGGTACAGGGTGGTTTCTGGACGGATATGGACAGCAGCATGCATTTAAAATACAGGCCCATTGAGGCAGAACGTGGCACTATCTACAGCGAAGATGGAAATATGTTGAGCACTTCGGTTCCGGTTTTTGATGTGTATGTAGATTTTGACGCACAGGGTTTAAGAGAAAAAAACGGGCAAAGATTTAAAGACCATGTTGATACTTTAAGCATTTGCCTTTCTAACTTGTTTAACGATAAAACACCTGAAGATTATCAAAAAGAAATGGAAATGGCCTATAAGAATAAGGACAGGTTCTATCCATTGAAAAAGAAAATATCTTTTACACAGTATAAAGATCTGCGTGATTTTCCATTGGTGAAGCTGGGGAAAAATAAAAGCGGCTTTATCATTACACAAAAAGACAAACGAATTAACCCTTATGTTTTGTTGGCCAACCGTACCATTGGTTTATCAAGAAATAATGCAAGTAATGTAGGACTTGAACAGCGATACGACAGTCTACTGAAAGGCAAAGCAGGACAGCAACTGGTTCGGTACATGGCTGGTGCCTATATGCCTGTTGATGGTGGCGATGTAGTAGATCCGGAAAATGGAAAAGATATTATTTCAACATTAGACACATACATACAGGATGTTACCGAATCTGCTCTGATGCGGATGATGGTTGGCAACAACTCTTTACACGGCACGGCCATTGTAATGGAAACTGCTACAGGTAAAATAAAAGCAATCGCAAATCTTGGTAAACAACCCGATGGATCTTACACCGAAGATTTGAATTACGGAATTGGCAAAGCAACAGAACCCGGCTCGGTATTTAAACTGGCAACATTAATGAGTTTGCTGGAAGACAAATATGTAACCATTAATTCGGTTGTTGATTGCGAGGGGGGAAAGAAAAAATTTCATGGCTTAACGATCAGGGATTCTCATTTGGGTTATGGCGAAATAACCGTTAAAGATGCATTTGAAAGAAGCAGTAATGTGGCTTTTGCAAAACTGGCCGATCAGTTTTACAGTAATGATCCTGCAAGATTTATAAATTATTTACACAGGTTAAGATTAGATACACTCACAGGAATTGACCTCACAGCATCATCAGGCAAACCAACCATTAAAAAACCAACAAACCGGAGTTGGTCAAAAACAACCATTCCTTACATGGCACATGGTTACGAAGAACTGGTTACGCCGCTTCATTTGCTGATGTTATATAATGCGGTTGCCAACAACGGTAAAATGATGAAGCCTTACCTGGTTAGTTCAATAAAACAATTTGGTGTAGAAGTGAGATCAATTAAACCGGTTGTATTGGTTGAAAAAATTTGCAGCAACGAAACCCTTGCCCAGCTTAAGGAATGTTTGCTTGCCGTAGTACAGGGAGAGCATGGAACAGCCAGAATATTAAAAGATTCAGCCTATCTCATTGCAGGCAAAACCGGTACCGCTGTAACCGCTTTGGATAATAAAGGATACAACAAAGGCAATAAAATTTACCAGGCTTCCTTCATCGGTTATTTTCCGGCCGGCCAGCCAAAATATACAGTGGCTGTTGTTATTCAAAACAGTAAGGAATCAAAAAAGATCTATGGTGCAGATGTATCAGGCAGGGTATTTAAAGAAATCAGCGACAGGATTTATGGCAGTTACCTGAGTACAAAAAAATATATAGCTGTAAATACAGCCGACAGTAACCAGTACAATTATTTTGGAATGAAAAGTGAATTGAGTTCAATTTTCACTTCTTTAAAACTGCCATATACCGATTCAGCCGCTTCAGGTTTCTGGAGATCATTGCAAATAAAAAATAATTCGGGGATTCTAAATACACCGCTTATTTCAACTTCAACATCCGGTTCTGTAACCCCTAACGTTGTCGGAATGGGCTTGAAAGACGCGGTGTATTTACTTGAAAATATGGGATTGAAAGTTACGGCTACCGGAAGGGGCAGGGTAATGAATCAATCACTGGCAGCAGGAACAAATTTTAGTAAAACCCAAAACATCGCTTTAATTCTGAATTGATTTTACAGGACATACTATATAAAGTTTCTATTCGCTCTGTAAAGGGTAATATCAATATGGAAGTAAATGGTCTGCTGATTGATTCACGTGATGTAAAACCGGGCTCCTGCTTTATTGCATTAAAAGGCACTAAAACCGATGGACAGGAATATATTGAAAGTGCTGTTGAAAAAGGTGCAGTTGCAATTGTTTGCGAAACACTGCCTGT
The DNA here is from genome assembly GCA_031417255.1 of Chitinophagaceae bacterium. GTDB lineage: Bacteria > Bacteroidota > Bacteroidia > Chitinophagales > Chitinophagaceae > Ferruginibacter. The sequence goes on along the minus strand of JANOVD010000100.1, from coordinate 8,983 downwards.
TGTTATCAATGACAATATTACTTATGTGCAGGTTGAAAATGCGGCTGATGCAGCCGGTTATATGAGCCATAATTTTTATGGCGAACCTTCTTTAAAAATAAAACTGGTTGGTGTAACGGGCACAAACGGTAAAACAACTATTGCAACACTGCTTTGGAAACTGTTTACTGCCTTGGGTTATAAATGTGGATTGATAAGCACGGTACAAAATCAAATTGGCGATAAAATAATTGCAGCAACGCATACCACACCCGATGCAGTTAATATAAATGCCTTGCTGAAACAGATGGTTGATGAAGGCTGTACTTATGTTTTTATGGAATGCAGCAGCCACGCCATTCACCAGGGCCGGATAACAGGCCTGCAGTTCAGCGCTGCCTTGTTCAGCAATATCACCCACGATCATCTTGATTATCACAAAACATTTGATGAATACATCCGGGTAAAAAAATCATGGTTCGATAAACAGCCTTCCACAGCATTTGCCCTCAGCAATGCAGATGATAAAAGAGGAGCAGTGATGTTGCAGAATACAAATGCCAAAAAATATTTCTACAGCCTGAAGACCATGGCCGAATTTAAAGGAAAGATTTTGGATAACAGCCTGGAGGGTTTGCACATGACAGTGAATGAAAAAGAAGTTTACTTCCGCCTGATAGGAGAATTTAATGCATACAATTTATTGGCGGTTTATGGTACAGCCGTTTGTTTGGGAGAAGATAAAGATACTGTGTTGCAGGTGTTGAGCAGTTTGGATGGTGCAGAAGGCAGGTTTGATTACATGATAAGTAAGAAAGAAAAAGTAAAAGGAATTATTGATTACGCTCATACACCCGATGCTTTATTAAATGTTCTGGCAACCATAAAAAATTTGCGCCAAGGCAATGAGCAAATCATAACCGTGGTTGGTTGCGGCGGCGACAGGGATAAAATAAAACGACCGGTAATGGCTGAAGTAGCCTGTGAGTATAGTGATAAGGTGATTTTTACTTCTGACAATCCACGAAGTGAAGACCCGTTGGAAATTTTGAAAGACATGCAGGCAGGCGTTAATGCAGCAGCAAAAAAAAAAGTCATTTCAATTGCCAACAGGAAAGAAGCTATTAAAACTGCTGTGAGCCTGGCCACCAATGATGACATTGTTTTAGTTGCCGGCAAAGGACATGAGAAATACCAGGATATAAAAGGCGTGAAGTATGATTTTGATGACAAGAAGATATTGAATGAAATGTTTGAACTGTTGGATAAATAAAACAAGTTAACAGTTTGCAGTAGGCAGTTGGCAATTGCCAGTCTGCAAACTGCAAACTGCAAACTGCAAACTGAAATTATGTTGTATCACATTTTTGATTGGCTTGCTAAAGAAGGTTTCCGGTTTCCGGGTATCAATCTTTTTCAGTTCATCACCTTCAGGGTGTTGCTGGCCATGATATTGAGCCTGGTGATAACAACAGTGTATGGTAAAAAACTGATAAAGTATTTACAGAAAAAGCAATTGGGAGAATCGGTAAGAGATCTTGGATTTGCAGGACAAAATGAAAAGAAAGGAACACCTACTATGGGCGGCATCATCATCCTGCTGGCCATTTTAATACCAACCATTTTATTGGCTAATCTCGATAAAGTTTATATACGCCTGATGTTATTGTGTACGGTTTGGTTGGGCACCATTGGATTTATTGATGATTATTTAAAGATAAGATCAAAAAGAAGAGCACTGGCTAAAGGTGGTGTTTATAATAAAAGCGACAGTGATGGCCTGGCAGGCAGGTTTAAAATTTTCGGGCAGGTAATGTTGGGTATCATAGTTGGTGCCACGCTTTATTTTACACCAAGTGTGGTAGTGAAAAGAGAAATAGTGAAATCAGCAGATACAGTTCCTCATACAAATACCAACACAAATGCAAAATTCGATACGGTAATAATAGACGGTCAGCCGAGGATTTTTACAGATGCAAAATCAATGATCACCACCATTCCATTTGTAAAAAATCATGAATTCAATTATGCAAAACTATTACCAAAGAGCTGGGAAGGATATGCATACATACTGTATATCATCGTTGTAATACTTATTGTAACTGCTGTAAGCAATGGCGCAAATATCACCGATGGGCTTGATGGCCTGGCAACAGGCGTAAGTGCCATCATCGGTATTTGTCTGGGCATTTTTGCATACGTAAGCGGTAATATAAAATTTGCCGAGTATCTCAATATCATGTACATACCAAACCTGGGCGAACTGTCCATTTTTATTGCCGCATTTGTTGGTGCATGTATCGGCTTTCTCTGGTATAATGCTTACCCGGCACAGGTTTTTATGGGCGATACCGGCAGCCTGGCACTGGGCGGCATCATTGCAGCGCTGGCCATCATTGTTCGTAAAGAATTACTGATACCCATTTTTTGTTTTGTGTTTTTGGTAGAGAATTTAAGTGTAATGATACAGGTAGGGTATTTTAAATATACCAGGCGAAAGTATGGCGAGGGGCGGCGTGTTTTTTTAATGAGCCCGCTGCACCACCATTACCAAAAGCTGGGGTATCACGAGAGTAAAATAGCAGTTCGTTTTTGGATCATAACAATATTAAGTGTGGTTTTGGCAATAGTAACGCTGAAGCTGCGGTAAAAAAGTTTTGAAAAACCAAACTGGCATTTTGCAAAATGTGCAATGCTAAGTTTTTCATGCTAACCAATATCCTTTGTAAGACAACCAGTTCAGACTGTTTGAAGACTTGACCTATTAAATTCTATGCTGTTGAAGAACCATTTTTTTTGAATTTTTAGGCTGAACTGATTAATAAAAGGACCATTAAATTCTATGCTGTTGAAAAACCATTTTTTACTTCCATGCGAAGTATAAAACTATTGCTTTTAAATGAGAAAAAAATTGGTCATACTGGGTGCAGGCGAAAGCGGGGTAGGCGCTGCTTTGCTGGCAAAGCAACGGGGGTACAACGTGTTTGTAAGTGATGGAGGAGCCATCAAAGATAATTACCGGATGGAATTAACCGAAAATGAAATTGAGTTTGAAGAAAACCAGCACTCAGCAGAAAGAATATTAAATGCTGATGAAGTGATGAAGAGCCCCGGCATACCTGAAAAAAATGAACTGGTTAAACAAATACGTACAAAAGGAATTGCAATCATCAGCGAAATAGAATTTGCGTACCGCTATAAAGGAGATAGTAAGATTATTGCCATAACCGGCAGCAACGGAAAAACAACAACTACAGCATTAACCTATCATATCTGTAAAACCGGCGGTGCCGATTGTGCCATGGTGGGTAATGTTGGTTTTTCGTTCGCAAAACAGGTGGCAGTTCATCCCAAAGAATTATATGTAGCAGAAATAAGTTCATTCCAGCTTGATGATATAAAAACATTCAGGCCCGATGTAGCGGTGCTGACAAATATCACCGAAGATCATCTTGACAGGTACGATTACAAATTTGAAAATTATATAGGCAGCAAGTTCCGGATTGTTATGAATCAACAACAGGAAGATGTTTTTATTTATAATCTTGATGATGCAGTTACTGTGAAAACAATAAACAATTATCCCATTCAATCAACACTAGCCCCAATTACTATGAGTAAACAACTGCCACAAGGTGCCTATTTGCTGAACGCAAAAATGCACTTAAAATGGAAAAGCGAAGAAATGCAGATGAGTATTGAAGATTTTGCCATCAAGGGAAAACACAATCAATACAACAGTATGGCTGCAAGCCTGGCTGCTTCGGCGGTTGATATCCGGAAGGAAAAAATAAGAGAGGCCCTGCAAACTTTTGAAAGCCTGGAACACCGGATGGAAACAGTTGCTACTATTAAAAATGTAGAGTTTATAAATGACAGTAAAGCAACCAATGTAAACAGTACCTGGTTTGCATTGGAAAGTATGGAGAAGCCCGTGATATTGATTTTGGGTGGTGTAGATAAAGGCAATGATTATTCTATGTTGACAGACCTGGTAAAGGAAAAAGTGAAAGCCATTGTTTGTATGGGAATTGAGAACAGGAAAATTCATGAAGTTTTTGGCGATTTGGTACCGCTGATGGTGAACACCGAAAATGCAAAAGATGCTGTGCAATCAGCATTTCATTTTGCAAGCAAAGGCGATGTGGTTTTATTAAGCCCTGCCTGTGCCAGTTTCGATCTGTTTAAAAATTATGAAGACAGGGGCAACCAGTTTAAGCAGGCGGTGAAGGAATTGTAGGATAAGAGGTAAAAAAGAAATACAAAAAATAGGCTAAGAGGACAAAAGAGAAAAGGAGAAAAAAAGAGAATAATGCAAATCTCTTTTTCTCTTTTGTCCTCTTAGCAAAAAATAAAACCCTTAGGGGCATGGCAGAACAAGTAAACATAAAAACATTTTTTACACCCAACATCAGTAACATGGGTGGCAACCTGGTTAGCAAAACCAAAGGCGACCGTGTTATTTGGGGCATTGTAATTATTCTCACATTGGTGAGTTTATTGGTTGTGTACAGCAGTACCGGATCGTTGGCATATAAATACAGCCGCAGTACCGAAAGTTATTTATTCAAACAATTTGGTTTTATTATTTTGGGCGTACTGATCATTTATTTTGCACACCGGGTTAATTATACCATTTATTCCAGGGTGGCATCTGTATTATTTGTTGCTTCTATTCTGCTATTGATATATACCATCTTTTTTGGCCAGACTTTAAACCAGGGAACCCGTTGGATAAAACTTCCGGTCATCAACATGACCTTTCAAACATCCGACCTGGCAAAACTTGCGCTCTTTATGTATTTAAGCAGGCAGCTAAGCCGTAAACAAAATGTAATTAAAGATTTTAAGAAAGGATTTTTGCCCATCATCATTCCGGTGGCCATCATTTGTTTGTTGATCGCACCATCAAACCTGTCAACCGCATTGCTTATTGGTGGCACAAGTATTCTCATCATGTTTATCGGCCGGGTTAGTACAAAACATATTTTATTAACAATTGGTATTCTTTTAATACCGGTAGCAATATTATTTACTGTTGCAGTAAGCACTTATGATAAAAAAGAAAACCGTGCAAAAGAAATACCTGCGGCACTTGCTGTAGGCCGTGTACCAACATGGATCAGCCGCATACAAACATTCATGTACAGTAAAAAAGAAGATGTAAATGAAAAGCTGTTCCAGATAAACCAGGCAAAAATTGCCATTGCAAAAGGCAGTTGGTTTGGCCTTGGCCCTGGTAACAGCCAGGCCCGTAATTTTTTACCGCATTCTTATAGTGATTTTATTTTTGCCATCATTCTGGAAGAATACGGTTTGCTTGGTGGCACATTTATGGTGTTTATTTATTTGCTTTTCCTGTACCGCTGCATCAGGTTGTATCGAAAATGCCCGTATGCATTTGGCGCATTCCTGGCGCTGGCACTAAGTTTTATGCTGGTGATACAGGCTATTGCAAATATGGGCGTTAACGTAAATCTTTTTCCAAATACCGGTGTTACGCTACCGCTGGTAAGTATGGGCGGCAGCAGTTTTTTATTCACCTGTTTATCCATCGGAATTATTTTAAGTGTTGCAAGAAATGTGGAGCAGTTGGAAGGAGCAACCCCCTCCGCCCCCTAAAGGGGGAACTGCGGAGTAGATTGTAGCGAAGAATGTGTGGTAATAAAAAATAAAATTTGAACTGTATAATAAATGGATGATGATAAAAATCTAAAAGCTGCAAAAGTTCCCCCTTTAGGGGGCGGAGGGGGTAGGCGGGGTATCATCATAGCAGGAGGTGGAACAGGTGGCCACATTTTTCCGGCAATTGCAATTGCAAATGCCATTTTAAAACTGGAACCACAAACTGAAATTCTTTTTGTAGGAGCCAAAGGAAAAATGGAAATGGAAAAAATACCGCAGGCAGGATTTAAAATTGAAGGATTGGATATAGCAGGGTTTAACAGAAGTTCTTTGATAAAAAATATTGGATTGCCTTTTAAACTGATCAAAAGTTTTTTACAGGTTAGAAGAATATTTAAATCTTTTAAGCCGGTTGCAGTAATAGGTGTTGGCGGTTATTCAAGTTTTCCAGTGTTACGATTTGCCCAGGCAAAAGGAATTCCAACTTTCATTCATGAGAGCAATTCATTTGCAGGCAAAAGCAATATCATGTTGGGAAAAAAGGCTACAAAGATTTTTGTTGCCAGTGATGGAATGGAAAGATTCTTTCCGGCAAAAAAAATACTGTTAACCGGTAACCCTGTGAGGGCAAGTATTTCAAAAAGTACCATGAGCAGGGAAGAAGGAATAAAGTTCTTTGAATTGGATCCTGAAAAAAAAACGGTGTTGTCGGTTGGCGGTAGTCTTGGTGCAAAAAGTATTAACGAAGCATTGGATAAAGACCTTGACCAGTTTGAAAGCAATAACATGCAACTGATCTGGCAAACGGGTAAACCTTATGTAGCAAATGGAAAAGAACGTGCAGCAGGCAAAACCAATATATGGGCAAATGATTTTATCAACCAAATGGAGTTTGCATATGCAGCTGCAGACCTGGTGATAAGCAGGAGCGGTGCCATGGCAATTGCTGAATTATGTGTGATGAAAAAGGCAGTGATATTTGTTCCGTTTCCTTTTGCAGCCGAAGATCATCAAACGGTGAATGCACAAAATTTAGTTAATAAAAATGCAGGCATAATGATAAAAGACAGCGAGGCGTTAGCATTATTGGTTCCCGCTATCATTGCCTTATCAAAAGATGAAAATAAACAACAGGAATTAAAAACAAACATTGGTAAACTTGGGATTTTAAATGCTGATGAATTGATTGCAAAAGAAATAGTGAAACTGATTTAATTAATGAATACTGATTCAATTTTAAAAGAGCTAAAGTTCCCCCTTCAGGGGGCGGAGGGGGTGCGACGGGTATATTTTTTAGGGATCGGTGGACTTGGGATGAGTGCATTGGCCAGGTATTTTAATTTAAACTGTGTTGCAGTAAGCGGTTACGATAAAACAGAAACTGTTTTAACAAAGAAACTGGAAGCAGAAGGAATAGCAATTCACTTTGAAGATAATATTGAGTTCATTGACAAAGATGCGGAATTGGTGGTTTATACCCCTGCTGTGCCGAAAGATCACAAAGAGTTGAATTATTTTTTACAAAATAATTACAACCTGGCAAAGCGCAGCGAAGTGTTGGGAGCCATAACAAACAGTTCGTATAATATATGTGTGGCCGGCACACATGGTAAAACAACTACCAGTACCATGGTTGCACATATACTGCGACACAGTGGTTATGGATGCAATGCATTTCTGGGTGGAATTGCAGTTAATTATGACAGCAATTTTTGGAGCAGTGAAAATAATGTAAGCGTTGTAGAAGCAGATGAGTACGACAGAAGTTTTTTGAAATTAAGTCCTGATGTTGCCATCATCAGTTCTATGGATCCTGATCACCTGGATATTTACGGTACTGCCGAAAATATGGAACAGGCGTTCATTGATTTTTCGGCCAGGATAAAACCTGGTGGTTTATTGTTGAGCAAGTACGGACTTAACAGAACGGATGACCTAAAAGCGGATGAACACCTAACCTTTCACCTGCATAATGAAAATGCAAGTGTTTATGCGGCCAACATACAAATGAATAATGGCAGTTATCAGTTTGATGTGAAGATGCTGGATTGGGAATTAAAAGATGTGGTTTTAAATATGGGCGGCATGCACAATATTGAAAATATGATTGCAGCCATTTCGGTAGCACATTATCTGGAAATTGAAAATGATAAAATAAGAGAAGCAGTTGCCAATTTCAGGGGTGTGAAAAGAAGGTTTGAGTATATAGTGAAAAATGATGAACAAGTAATGGTAGATGATTATGCACATCATCCCGAAGAATTGAGGGCATTGATAAATGGGGCAAAAGAATTATTTCCGGATAAAAAATGCACCGTGATCTTTCAGCCGCACCTGTACAGCCGCACAAGAGATCTTGCTGATGGCTTTGCAGAAGCATTAAACCTGGCTGATGAAGTTTATTTGTTGCCGATTTATCCTGCAAGAGAATTGCCAATTGCAGGAGTAACAAGCGAACTAATCGCAGAAAAAATGGATGAAGCTAAAACTGTATGTGTTAATAAAGAAGAATTGATGCAAATATTAGACGATAGAAAATTATATAGTGATGGATTAGAGTTATTAATCACAGCTGGTGCAGGCGATATTGACACATTGGTTGAACCGATTAAAAAATTAATTATAAAAAAATAATCATGATAAAACCCTGTTGGCGGTTGATACTGAGCGGAGCCGAAGTGCCCCGACAGCGGTTAAAACGAAATGACAATTAAAAAACGATACAACATTAAAAACATCCTGCTGACAACTTTTTGGGTTGCGCTGGGCGGAGCTACGGTTTTTTTACTGGTTGCTGCAATTAAAACAAAGCCGGCAAAGCATTGTAAAAACATTGAAATAAGTATTCATGGAGTAAGTAATAATTTTTTTGTTGATAAAAAAGATATTCTGAATGGCATTACTGCCATTGAAAAAACAAACCCCGTTGGAAAAACCATTGGCGATTTTAATTTAAGAAAACTGGAAACAGAACTGGAAAAAAATGTTTGGATAAAATCGGCTGAGCTGTTCTTTGATAATAATGAAATACTGCAGGTTACTGTACAGGAGAGAGAACCCATTGCACGTGTGTTTACATCAACAGGTACTACTTTTTATATTGATGATGAATTGGCCATGTTACCATTGAGCGAAAAATTTTCGGCAAGGTTACCGGTGTTCACCAATTTTCCATCGGATAAAAAAGTACTTGCAAAAGCCGACAGTAGTTTACTGAAGGATATTAAAACCATCAGCCTGGCCATACAAAAAGATTCTTTCTGCATGGCCATGATAGAGCAGATAGATATAACAGCGCAAAGATCTTTTGAAATGATACCAAAGATAGGTAACCAGTTGATTGTTTTTGGTGATGGTACCGATGCAGAAACAAAACTCG
>JANOVD010000099.1:0-9093 GCA_031417255.1 Chitinophagaceae bacterium | reverse complement strand
ACATTTTTACCAATTTTAGTTTTGGCCAGTGGTATATATATGAGTTACTGGTGTGCAGGTTTATACGGTGTGGCTATTGCTGCTGCAGGTATGATGGCAACAACGGCTATGCAATTGGCAATTGATGCATTTGGACCTATTGCCGATAATGCAGGTGGTATTGCAGAGATGAGTGAGTTACCAAAAGAGGTTCGTGAAAAGACAGATATTTTAGATGCAGTAGGCAATACAACTGCGGCTACCGGTAAAGGATTTGCCATAGCATCTGCCGCTTTAACTGCACTGGCTTTATTTGCAGCCTTCGTAGGCATCAGTGGTATTGAAGGTATTGATATTTATAAAGCACCTGTATTGGCTGGTTTATTTGTGGGTGGAATGATCCCTTTCATATTTTCATCACTTGCGATCCGTGCTGTTGGCGAAGCTGCCATGGCAATGGTGGAAGAAGTTCGCCGCCAGTTCCGTACCATTCCAGGTATTATGGAAGGTACAGGTAAGCCTGAGTATGATAAATGTGTAGCCATTTCCACCGAAGCATCGCTAAAAAAGATGATGTTACCGGGTGCCATTGCATTATTATCACCATTAATAATCGGTTTTGCTTTTGGCCCCGAAGTATTGGGTGGATTTTTAGCCGGTGCTACAGTAAGTGGTGTGTTAATGGGTATGTTTATGAACAACGCCGGTGGTGCATGGGATAATGCAAAAAAATCTTTTGAAAAAGGTGTTGAGATAAATGGTGAAATGTTCTACAAAAAATCAGAACCGCATAAGGCTTCTGTAACCGGTGATACTGTTGGAGATCCATTTAAGGATACATCAGGCCCGTCTATGAATATCCTGATCAAATTAATGTCGATAGTTTCATTGGTTATTGCTCCTACCCTTGCAACTATGAATTGGGGTGCTGCGCCAAAGCATGTGATGAAGGAAGTAACAAATGAAATGTTGATTACCAAAACGGATAGTTCAGATAATGCAACTTTAACTGTTACTGCCGATGCTAATGCGCTGAAAGAGCCAACAGATAAGCTTATTGAAGCTTTAATTGCCGATAAATTAATTGAAAAAGATAATTTTTCTCTTTCATTATCAAAAGGCAAATTAATGTTGAATGAATGATAAAGAACAAACTGTAGAAGTAACTGCTAAATACAAAGCATTGATTGATGCTTTTGGTGGCACAGATCTTAATATAAAGAAAACAAAAAAGTAAAATAAAATTACTGATTGAGAGCCCAGCTGATTTAGCGGGGCTTTTTCGTAGGGTGAGTCACCCCAAAAGGGTGGCTCACCCGGGAAAAATTAGAGTGGTTTAGTTATAAAAAAAGATGGTTTGCTTAAAGAAATTTTATAAACGATAGATACCCTCTATTCAAGGGGTGACTCACCCTTGAAATTGTTAACAGTTTCAAAAAATAAATAAACAGATTTGTAGTTTACAAACAATTTCGTACTTTGCTTTACGAAAACACTCGTACTATGACATTAATCAAGAATACAAAACCAACTGAAAGTGAACTGGAGATACTACAGGTTTTGTGGAATGAAAAATCCGCTACTGTACGTACAGTGCATGAAGAGTTACTTAAAACCAAGGATGCCGGTTATACCACTACCCTTAAACTGATGCAGATCATGTTTGAAAAAGGTTTGGTTACCAGGGATGACAGTAACAAGACTCATATTTACCAACCTGCAGTAACCCGTGAAAAAACACAGCAGCAGTTCCTGAACAAAATGATCAATACTTTATTTGCAGGATCATCATCCGACCTGGTGTTGCAGGCCCTGGGCGGACATGAAGCCAGTGAGCAGGAACTGGAAAAAATTCAGCAACTGATCAATCAACTTAAAAAAGATAAATAATATTTAAACTGCCATTCTAAACGTTTTAGCGCTTATGATCCAGTTCACTTATAGTTTCTGCATGGCATTACTGCACAGCTTCTGTCAGGCTGCGCTTTTAATGTTGCTGTATTTCGTTGTTGATAAGATCATTCACAGAAATAATGCACCGCTTGCCAAAAGGAATTTTTTATATGCTGCAATAACGGTTCAGCTTGTTTTATTTGTTTTTACTTTTTTCATTTACTTTTTTGATGCGAAAAGTATGGGTAACCTGCCGGGCATGCTACAGAATATTACAACTTATGTTGGTGGCAACAGCTTACAAATAATTACTCCCTGGCTATTTGGTTTGTACACATTCATCATCGCACATAAATTGGTAAAAGCAATGTACAGCTGGTTTCATTTTAAACAGCTTTATAAAACAGGTCTGCAAAAGCCATCCATCAACCTTATGCTTTTTACAACAATTAAAGCCCACCAGTTTGGTATAAAAAGAAAAGTAAAACTTTGGTTAAGCAATTCCATCAATACACCGGTTACCTTTGGATTTTTTAAACCTGTTATTTTATTACCGGTATCGTTGTGTAACAATATCAGTATGCAACAGGCTGAAAGCCTTATCCTGCATGAGTTAGCACACATACGCACCAATGATTACCTGCTTAACTGGTTTTTATTATCGGCTGAAACCATTTTCTTTTTTAACCCGTTTATCATCAGTCTGTGTAAACATATCAGGCTTGAGCGGGAGAAGAACTGTGATATGCAGGTTATTTCTTTTGATTATTCGCCTGCACTGTATGCCGAAACTTTGTTACTGGCCGAAAGGATGAAACAACCAGTTCCAAACTTTCAACTGGCTGCCGTTAGCAGAAAAAAATACCTGTTGCAGCGCATTCAGTTTTTTACCAATGAAAAAATTATTAATAAAACACTTCGTTTTAATATTGTTGCACCGCTTATAGGATTGATCTTGTTGGTAATGCTTTCTGCTGCTGTATTATTTCAATCAGGCAATACATCTTTATCATTACAGTCAGCTACCGATATGCGTTTTTTCCCTTTTAATAATTATATCATTACAGAGCTGGAATCTGGAAAGCAAAATATATCTCCCCTAAAATACATGCAAAGCACTAATGAGCAAAGTGAATTGCAAAGCCCGGTAATTAAAAATGGTATCTTAAAAAAGGAAAAACCCATTTGTAATCCTGAACCGGCAAAAGCTGAAGGGGTTGACATATCTCCGATGCCGATCGGCATTGCTTTACACATTACAACACAGGAAAATGATGCAGCTCGCCAGATCATTATTAAGGAAGAAGGATCAGGATCTGCGTCGGTAAAGGTTTATTATTTAAGTTTTGAAAACGGAAAGTGGATATTACAACCTGAATGGGTTATTACTGCCAAAGAAATTATGCCGGATTCGCTTTCTGTAAAAATTGATTCGCTGGGCAAAAATTTAAAAAGAATATTTCTGGCTCAACAATAAGTGGTTAATGGTTAAAAATTATTAGTTTGTTCTAACTTTATTAGCTCATTTTTCAACTCCTAACTCCTAACTCCTAACTCCTAACTCCAAACTCCAAACTCCAAACTCCAAACTCCAAACTCCTAACTCTCTTACCAAATATTCCTCGGGCAACTGTCTCCGTATTTATTACCTAATAAAAAGCCGATCATAATTTCATGTGTTCCCTTGGTATAAGTTTGCAGGCGTGATGAAGATGCATGTTCATAAGCATAACTGATATTGAAAGTATTGGAAACATTTACACCAACCATGCCCGAATAACCGCCAACAAGATCGGCAAAACGGTAACTTCCACCAATCCATAAAAAATCCTGGTATTGCAGTTTAACATTGGCATGTAAACCCGTTAATTGTGGCTGCCAGTATTGAAACATAACTGATGGTAAAACTGAAATATCATCCGTCATGGCAAACCTGTAACCGGCTGTAGCAAAATAGTTAGGCGTAAAGGTTTCGCCGTAATTGGCATCCTTCACAAACTTTGCTTTACCCGGAATAATGTTTAATACAGATACACCTACAAAATACCTGGCCGAATATAACCAAAGCCCGGCGCCAAGCTCAGGCTTTATTTTACTTATTGAACCGTTGTTATATCCAATGGCAGGATCATTGGGATCGAGGTTGCCCCACACTATTTTCGAACGGTCTAAACTAACACTGGTTACACCTGCATTGAGGCCTGCTGCAATACTTGTACGTGGATTGAGTGGCTTGTGATAGGCATAAGAAACTGCTGCAGACCAGCGGCTGATGTATCCGGCCTTATCATTTATTACCTGAAAGCCTAAACCATGGTGTGCAGGAGAAACTGCGTATTCATCCCATGCTTTGGGACCGGCAGGATTATCGCCCGGAACCTGAAAAGAAGTTGCAGTTGTACGCAAATCTTTTTTACCCAGTGGCCCATGAATACTTAAATAAGTTGTAACCGGCGAACCGGATATACCCGCCCACTGGTTTCGGTAACTTAGTTTTACATCAGTATAATTTTCAATACCGGTAAGGCCCGGATTGAGGATATAGTTGTTTAAAATATACTGAGAATAATAAGGCTTTGCCTGGCCAATTGCTATAATACCGGCAAAACAAAAGAATACGGTTATCAAATAAAATTTCTTCATGCTTTCATCTTTTTTTCTTGTCATCCCGGTCCCGATAGTTATCGGGAGAGGAATCTGTTTTTCCGGTTAATAAAGTTCAATATTAATGTGCGAATAAAATGTTAATCGGCACATTAAATTTTAAAGCAATCCGCCGTTGGCGGATCGCTGTAAAATTGTTTATTTAATAATGGTTACATAACCGGTAATCGGATCACGGCCATTACCTGGCTCAATTATATAATAGTACGTATCAAATGGTAAAGGTTTACCTTTTATGGTTCCATCCCATGGCGTATTATAACCCCTTGATTCAAATACTAATTTTCCACCTCTGGTGAATATCTGCACCCAGTTGTTAGGATAGGTATTCAGGAAATCAATCCTCCAGGTATCATTTATACCATCATTATTTGGTGTAAATGTATTTGGTATAACCGGAAATTTAAGCAACTTAACAAATACATTATCACTTGAAACACAACCTCCTCTTCCTGTTACAGTCAACCGGTAAGTCATATCGGTTGCAGGGTTTACTACCCTCGGCCTTACAATCCTGCTGTCGGTTAAAAACTGCACCGGTGTCCAGGCATACTGTGGATCGTTGGCAAATGTTATTGCTTCAAGCTGCACAGAACCTCCTTCCAACACAAACTTGTCGGGGCCTGCATTTACATGAGGATAAGGATATACTGTATATGATTTTGTAATGGTATCACTGTTACAACCATGTGTATTTATTGAGTACATGGTAATATTGTAAGTAATGGTATCAGCATAGGTATAGGTAACCGGGTTTGTAAGCCTTATATTACCATCTCCCATATCCCAATGCCATTGGTTTACAATACCATCTTTACCATCTGTATTATCGGTAATGATAACATTATCGCCTATACAAACACTTGGCTTATTATAAACAAAATCTGCTTTTGGTTGTGGGTGAATCGTATTAACCTGAATGATAGTATCATGCATACAACCTATAACTCCTCCATTAAGAACAGCAAGACTTGTTACTGAAAGATGAACATCAAATGGCCCTGTACTTGAATACCAGTGTTGTGGATTAACGCTTGTTGAAGTATTATTTGGACTTGATGGTTCGCCAAAATCCCATGCATAAGTCATACCGCTGCCATCGGGCATAGTAGAACTGTTATTAAATATTACGATGGCATTGGGTATGCAATAACTTGGCTTATCAGGTGCAAAGTTTGGTACCGGGTAAGGGTTTACTGCAATTGATCCATCGGCGCTTGCAGTAATACAGCTATTACCTGTTGTTGTAATAATATAGTTAAAAACAGGTCCTCCTGCAGTAGTGGTTGGAGCTCCGGTTATTGTTAAAATATTTCCGATAACTGTGCCGGTAACACCCGGAGGTAAATTGGCTATTGTAACATTGGTAGCGCCACCTCCTAAATCATAAAATATAGGATCAATAAGCGTATTAACGCAAACAGACTGCATAGTATCACCTGAGTTGTATGCAATGGTATGATCTGGCTGAACAGCAATTGAACCGGCAGCATTGGCAAGTACACAACTGTTTCCTGTTGTAATAATATTGAAAATAAACGGTGAGAGAACAGTCGTTGTTGGGGCACCACTTATCGTTAATATGTTTCCGGTAACCGATGCGGTTATGCCAACAGGCAAACCCGTTACTGTAGCCCCTGTAGCCCCGCCACTCAAGGTGTACAAAATTGGTGCTATTAGTGTATTGATACAAACAGTCTGATTTTGATTGCCACTGGTGGCATTCCAGGAAATGGAATGATCGGGCTCCACTGTAATAGAACCGGAAGCTGTGGCAGTTATACAGGTATTACCTGTTGTTACAATATTGAAATTAAACGGAGAGAGGACGGTTGTTGTTGGGGCACCACTTATTGTTAATACGTTTCCGGTAACCGATGCGGTTATGCCAGCAGGTAAACCTGTAACAGTAGCCCCTGTAGCTCCACCACTCAAGGTGTACAAAATTGGTGCTATTAGTGTAATGATACAAACAGTCTGATTTTCATTACCACTGGTGGCATTCCAGGAAATGGAATGATCGGGCTCCACTGTAATTGAACCAGAAGCTGTGGCAATTATACAGGCATTACCTGTTGTTACAATATTGAAATTAAACGGAGAGAGAACGGTTGTTGTTGGTGCCCCCGTTATCGTTAATAAGTTTCCGGTAACCGATGCGGTAACGCCCGGAGGCAATCCCGTTACAGTTGCGCCGGTTGCGCCACCACTTAATGTATATTGTATAGGAGCAATGTTATTATTGATACAAACAGTTTGAATATCATTTCCTGTATTCAACAAAATTCCATGATTAGGATCTATGGTTAATGCTGCCACTGTATCGGTACTTAAACAACCTGCAGCCGATACATTATACATCCTTACAATCCTGATACCAGGCAAAGCAAATGTATGCGTAAAGGTGCTTCCCGGAACATGGTTTTCAATTGGAGTACCATCACCAAAATCCCAAACGGTATTAACCAATATAACTGTTGCAGGTGCTGTAGAAAGATCTGTAAATGAAACCGGAACCTGTTCGCAACTTGGCAGTACATAACTGAATGCAGCATGTGCCGTATCAAGTACAGTTATGGTATTACTCATGGTATCTACACAGCCGCCAACTGTAGAGGTAAAGGTGTAAAGAATTGTATGTGTTCCTATACCAGCAACCTGCGGGCTGAATAAACCGGTTAAAGAAACACCCGGCCCTGTGTAAG
The DNA here is from genome assembly GCA_031417255.1 of Chitinophagaceae bacterium. Classification (GTDB taxonomy): domain Bacteria; phylum Bacteroidota; class Bacteroidia; order Chitinophagales; family Chitinophagaceae; genus Ferruginibacter. The sequence goes on along the minus strand of JANOVD010000099.1, from coordinate 1,852 downwards.
TACCGGTTCCCGGTACGCCACCAATTTCACTGGCCTGTGTTATCTGGAAAGGAGCAATAAGCAAACAGCTGTTGGGCATATTATTAAACTGTACCAATGGCGCCGCATTTACGGTAATGTTTCTGATACTGTCGTCCACGCAAACACCACCCGAATATGCCAGGTACCTGATTTGGAAGACCCTGGTTAGCGGTGCCTGAAAATTGGGATATAAATGCCTGTATACTTTACCGGTAAAAGGAGTATTGTCTGTATCAAATGCCAACGGGAAGTTTACATTATCCCAATAGATTTCGATTTTTGTAATTACACCCGGGAAAACAGTTGAAGCTTCCACTATAGCTACCGAATCGTTGGCGCAAAGGGTTGTGGGGTTATTAACATTAAATATGGCATAAGGATTACTGCCATTTACAGTTAATATCTGTGTTATAGTATCTCTGCAACCCAAAGCAAAGTTCCATACAATTAACCTTACATTATAATTACCTACAGCAGAATAGCTATGTGTAGGATTTTTTAATGGAGATGTATTTAAAGGCCCGGAAGCAGGATCGCCAAAATCCCAGTCCCAGCGGTCAATGGCCGCATTAACAAGCGTACTGGTATCTAAAAACTGTGCGTAAGTATCACTCAAACAAACCTCAGGAATAATGTAACCTGCTACGGGGCGGTTATTGATGGTTACCGGTATTGAAGCAATAGGGTTACTGGTGCAGCCTAAATCAGTTGTTACAGTTAATGTTACATTATAAGTTCCTGCTGCTGCATAAACATGCGTTGGGTTTTGCTGGTTGCTGGTTGGAGGGCCATCGCCAAAATCCCAGGTCCAGCTGTTTATGGTACCGCTGTTTGGTGTTGATGCATTGGTAAAACTGATAACCCTTGTTTCGCAACGGGGTGCAGTGGATGTAAAAGCTGCGGTTGGTAATTGGTTTACTGTAATTGATCCGGTTTCACTATCCTGTACACAGGTTCCGGTTGTGGTTACTGTATAATTAAACAGCCCCGCAACCGTAGGTGCACCGCTGATGGTAAATACACCACCAGCATAAACTCCGGTAACGCCTGCAGGCAGGCCAACTACAGTTGCCCCTGTTCCACCACCGGTAACTGAATACGTTATATTAACAATGGTAGAATTTCTGCAAAGCTCCTGCGATGTTGTTGGAGGGGCTGATGTAAGTATGATAGATGCATCAGGATTTACAATAATGGTACCAGTTGCAGTTGGAATAACACAAGGCCCTGTTGTAGAAACAGTATAATTATATGTACCAATTAGTGTTGGAGTACCGGAAATAGTTATCACACCTGCAGCAAAAACACCGGTTACACCCGGCGGTAAACCACTCACACTACCACCGGTACCGGTTCCGCCTACGGCGTAAGTAATATTTGTAATGGCAACATTAATACATCTTGTTTGGTTATCTGTACCTGCAGCCGAAGTAAGGGTTAAAGTACCATCTCCGGTTACCGTAATTGTACCGGTTGCAGTTGGAATAACACAAGGGCCGGTTGTTAATACCGTATAATTAAATATTCCAGCAATTGTTGGAGTTCCGGAAATAGTTATAACTCCACCTGCAAAAACTCCCGTAACGCCAGCCGGAAGGCCGGTTACACTGCCTCCTGTACCCGAACCTCCTACTGCATAAGTAATATTTACCGGCAACGGTGTATTAATACATAAGGTTTGGTTATCAGAACCTGCTGCAGAGGTTAAAGCAATGGTAGCATCATCAGTTACAGTTATTGTTCCGGTTGCCTGAGGAGTTACGCATGGGCCCGTTGTAGTAACAGTATAATTAAAAACACCGGGTGCTGTTGGCGTACCTGATATGGTTAC
>JANOVD010000098.1:0-1992 GCA_031417255.1 Chitinophagaceae bacterium | reverse complement strand
TTTGAAGAAAGGATGGCAGCGGGCAATTAAATCTGCAATTGCATGGGCTGATGATAAATGATTTTTTGTTACACTAATTAGAGCGGATTACACTAATTACACGAATTGAAAAATGTATGTTCGTAATTCGTGTAATTCGCTTAATTCGTGTAATTTGATTTATAAACCAACCAACTGCTTATGAATAATTTCCTCTTCGAACTTATTGGCACTGCCTTTTTAATTTTATTGGGCGATGGTGTTGTAGCCAATGTTGTTTTAAATAAAACTAAAGGCAATAATGGCGGCTGGATCGTCATCACTTTAGGATGGGCCATAGCCGTTTTTGTAGGTGTGTATGTTTCCGCTGCGCAAAGTGGCGCACATTTAAATCCTGCGGTAACCATCGCACTTGCCGTTGCTGAAAAATTTGATTGGGCATTGGTACCTGTACAAATAGCCGGGCAATTTGCTGGTGCCATGATCGGCGCATTTTTAGTTTGGGTTACTTACAAAAAACATTTTGACGAAACCGCCGATGCCGGTGCAAAACTGGCTGTATTTTGTAACAGCCCTGCCATACCAAATATCCCCTTCAATCTGGCTACAGAGATCATCGGCACATTTGCCCTTGTATTTGGTATTTTCTTTATCACAGGTGCCGATGCCGGACTGCGTTCTTTGGATGCGTTGCCTGTTGCATTATTGGTACTTGGCATTGGTTTAAGTTTGGGCGGGCCAACCGGTTATGCCATCAATCCTGCCAGGGACCTTGGCCCTCGTATCATGCATTTTATATTGCCCATAAAAGATAAAGGCAGCAGTGGTTGGGGCTATAGCTGGATACCGGTTGTGGGACCGATTATTGGGGGTGTTTTGGCGGCATTGGTTTTTAAAATGCTTTGATTTTTAATGCTGAGAAGCAAAGTTGCAGAGCTTTCGCAGAGATTTACTGCGAAAAATCCTTTTCTCTTTTTCTCTGCGGTTTGTTTTTAAAAACTGAATTCAGCCACCAGTACTTCTTTATTTTCTTTTCCCTGCATCTGTAAGGCAACTACTTTTCTTTGCCCTGATGCTGTTCCATAATGTATAAAAATCTCAGCCATAACAGTGGTAGCACCGGCAATACGCTGGCGGGTATCACCAAAATAATTCACGATCACTTTGTATTTACCCTTTATTGTATTCTTCAACATAAATTGTTCAGGACCGTATCCTCTTGTAAAATCAGTGGATATTCTTCCGCCAATTTCGGTTTCTTTATGGCTGTAAAAACATTTTTCACCACTCGGGTCAATTACCCAAAGGTCAATATCTGTATCGTTCATATTCCAGTTGAGTACAACACGTACATCAACGGGCATTTTCTTAATTAGCTCTTTGGGTATTTTTGAAATGTTTAGCTTGTCTCCATGCATTGCTATCAGCTCATTGATCTCGTTAACAATTATCTCTTCAATGCCTGGATAAAGATTTTTTATCTGTTCATTATACTGCTTTGTGAATGATAGGTAAAGCGTGTCGAGTGCTTGCTGAAATTTGCCGGCATCAGCCAATGCCAAAGCGTAATCCCGGTAGCTTTGTGGGTCCTGCGGACGCAGTTGCATTACTTTTCTGAATATCATCAGTTCATCATCAAATCTTTTAATACTCTTTAACCGGTAGCCGAGCATTTTACAGCTTTCATGGTCATCAAGGTTAAGTTCTGCTATATTGCTGAGTATTCTGTAACCGGTGGCTGTATCAGCATCTCTGAAGAACAGATTGGCCACATCAAAATAAAATGTAGGCTCGTTATTTTCTTTACGAAGCTCCAGGTATTTTTTATACCTGTTTTCTTTTGCAAGGCTATCCAATGCTTTCAGGTAAGGTTTTTTAGGGAATATGCCCTTGATATTTATTCTTGCAGGAGCATTTGCAGTACTCCATGCATAAGTTGCCAGTCGTTTTTTTACTTGCTTTTTATCTTCTTCATCATTAATACCGTCACCGTTTGATCCCAACGAATCATAA
>JANOVD010000097.1:0-8891 GCA_031417255.1 Chitinophagaceae bacterium | reverse complement strand
CAGGCTGCAGCGGTAACTCAAAAGGTGCTGGCGGCGGTGGTGGTGGTGGATCATCATTTATTGGTGGTGTAACAGCAGGTGCTACAGCTAATGGCGTACAAAGCGGCAATGGTCAGGTAGTAATCACTTATTTACTGCCAGCAGGTCCTTCATGTCCTGGCACACCAAAAACCTTTACGATCACAGTTAACCCAACACCAGTGGTTAACCCTGTGGCCAGCCAGGTGGTATGTAACAATGCACCAACAGCCAATATCAACTTTACTTCACCAACAACTGGTGGAACAATAACTTACAACTGGACCAATAGCTTACCATCCATTGGTTTACCGGCCAGCGGCACGGGCGATATCTTATCGTTCATTGCAACAAATGCAACCAATGCACCGGTTACAGCTAACTTAACGGTAACGATGACTTACGTAAATGCCGGTGCAACCTGTACCAGTGCTACGGTAAGCTTTACTATTACTGTAAACCCAACACCTCAGGTAGATCAGCCGGCCAGTCAGTCATTATGTGCCAATACGGCTACAGCACCGGTGGTCTTTACGAGTCCAACTACAGGAGGTACATTGGTATTTAACTGGACTAATAACCAACCAGCCATTGGCCTGGCAGCTAGCGGTACAGGTAATATTGCAAGCTTTATTGCCCTAAATGCAACTGCATTACCGATAGTGGCAACCATTACCGTAACACCGGTTTATACCAATGCGGGTACCACCTGTACGGGTCCTTTCAAAACCTTTACGATAACGGTGAACCCGATACCAGTAGTAGCTCCTCAAAACAACAGAGTATTCTGCAACGGGGTAACTACACCAATCATTACTTTTGGAGGTACAGCGGGATCAACGTATAGCTGGACAAACAGCAATACGGGCATCGGCCTTGCGGCCAGTGGTACCGGCGATATACTACCATTTGTAACTACCAATGCTACCAACGGCCCGATTGTGGCAACTATTACGGTTACTCCAAGTGCCGGAGGTTGTACTGGTACCCCAATTACGTTTACCATAACAGTTAATCCAACTCCAATTGTGAACCCTGTACCAAGCCAGGTAGTTTGTAACGGAACGCCAACGACTGTGATCAACTTTACCAGTCCAACAACAGGCCCAACAGGAGCCCTGACATTTACATGGACCAACAGTGCCCCATCAATAGGATTGGCGGCTAACGGTACAGGTAATATACCAAGCTTCATTGCGGTGAATACTGGTTTATCACCAGTAATAGCGCTGATTACAGTAACACCGGTATATACCAATGCAGGCATTACTTGTACTGGTAACTCACAAACCTTTACCATTACGGTTAACCCAACACCAACGGTTAACCCGGTTGCCAATCAGGTATTGTGTGTGGGATCTGCAACAGCCGCTGTTAACTTTACCGGAAGTGTGTTTGGAACCATTTACAACTGGACAAACAACAATACCAGCATTGGCCTTGCAGCAGCAGGAGCAGGTAATATAGCTTCCTTCACTACGATCAATACAGGTACAACGCCGCAGGTAGCTACCATAACGGTAACACCAAACTACACCAATGGTGTAACCTGTCCGGGCACACCAATCACGTTTACTATAACGGTGAACCCGATACCATCGGTGAATCCTGTTGCCAACCAGACCGTATGTGCCGGAGCAACGGTTACACAGGCCTTCAGCGGCCCTGTAGCCGGAACGGTATATAACTGGACCAACAGCAATACAGCCATCGGGCTTGCAGCCAGCGGAACGGGTAATATCAGCTTTACCAGTACCAATACAACAGGTGCGCCATTAACGGGCACCATCACGGTAACACCAACCTATACCAATGGTGGAGGAAGCTGTACGGGAGCATCAACCAGCTTTACCATTACGGTAAATCCAATACCAACAGTAAATGCAGTATTGCCACAGGTATTGTGCAACGGATCATCAACAGCAGCTGTGAACTTTACAGGAGCAGTAGCGGGCACGGTGTATAACTGGACCAACAATAACACTTCAATCGGCCTTGCAGCAGCAGGAACGGGTAATATTGCCAGCTTTGTAGCTACCAACGTAACAGCAGTGGTACAAACAGCTACTATTATGGTAACGCCAACCTATACCAATGGCGGTACAACCTGTACCGGTACACCAATTACATTTACCATTACGGTAAATCCGACACCGGCCGTAAATACAATAGCGAACCAGACCGTATGTGCCGGAACTGCAACAACAGCAGTAACCATCAGCGGCCCGGTTGTACCAACTACCTATAACTGGATCAACAGCAACCCATCCATCGGATTGGGTGCCAGCGGTACCAATACCATACCATCGTTTATTGCCATCAATATGGGCAGTACACCGGTAACGGCTACCATTACGGTAACACCGGTATTTACCAATGGTGGCATCAGTTGTACAGGAACGCCGATCAGCTTTACCATTACGGTAAATGCAACGGCTGTTGTTAACCAGCCTGCAGATCAGATATTGTGTAACGGATCCAATACTACAGCGGTGGTATTCAGTGGGCTGCCTCCGGGATCAATCTATAACTGGACCAACAACAACACGGCCATCGGCCTTGGTGCATCCGGTACGGGTAATATCCCAAGTTTCACAGCTACCAATACAACCAATGCGCCGATTACGGCAACTATAACGGTAACACCAACTTCAACAGGTTGTGGTGGTTTGCCGGTAAGCTTTACCATTACGGTAAATCCAACCCCATCGGTAAATGCGATAGCTAACCAAACCTTGTGTGCCGGAGCAACTACTGCAGCGGTAACCATATCTGGCCCTGTTGTGGGCACGGTATATACCTGGACCAACAGCAATACCACGATAGGATTGGGCGCTTCTGGCATCGGCAATATACCGGCCTTTGTAGCGGTTAACCCAACCAATAATCCGGTAACAGCAACCATTACGGTAACAGCAACCTATACCAATGGCGGCATTACCTGTACAGGAGCTGCAGTAAGCTTTACCATTACGGTAAATCCTTTACCGAATATTGTATTTACCAATATGCCACAAAGGGTATGTTTAACTGATACGCTGGTAGTTCTGAGGGCAACTCCTGCAGGCGGAACCTGGGCAGGCCCGGGCGTTAGTGGTAATATCTTCTCAGCAGCGGCTGCGGGTATAGGTGTACACCGGATCAGTTACACAGTCACCAATGCCTTTGGCTGTAATGCAACCCGGTTTGCCAATATTGTGGTGAACGATTGTATCGAACGCCACAATGTGTTCCAGCAGGCCATACGCTTGTGGCCTAACCCGAACAACGGACGCTTCAGCATTCAGTTCAACAGCGACAGGTATAAAGAGTTCAAGGTTAAGATTGTGAATGCACGTGGCCAGGAATTGGGTTATTATGAATTTAAGAACCTGGTCTTTGGCAGCATCATTCCTTTTGACCTGAGCAGGCTTGCAGCAGGCGAATACTTCCTGTATGTGTACAATACACAGGAAAGCGGCGTGTTCCCGTTTGTGATTGTGCGGTAAGATAAGGTTGACAGATTAAAAAATATTTGAAAAAAAAATTCCCCCCGGTTTATCGGCGGGAATTTTTTATTTGATCGAATAGTATCTATTTCAAAACTTCTGCCAGTTTATTTTGCAAGGCATTTCCGGTTAAGCCGGTAGCGATAATTTTTCCCTGTGGATCAATCAAAACATTATAAGGAATACCGCTAAAACCAAACAGTTCAATAGCAATGCTGTTAAAATCCTTAAGATCGCTGATCTGCTGCCAGCTTAAATTATCTTTTTTTATAGCATTTATCCAGGCTGTTTTATTTCTATCAAGCGATACACCCAATACAGTAAAATTTTTATCTTTAAACTGATTGTAAGCTGCAACTACATTCGGATTTTCTTCACGGCAGGGGCCGCACCAGCTTGCCCAAAAATCAATCAAAACGTATTTACCCCTTAACTGGCTTAATGAAAAGGGTTTGTCATTAACGTCATTCATGGTAAACTCAGGTGCCATGTCGCCTGCTGTAACTGCTGCTTTTGGTGGCGCAACCGGTTGAGGCGTAGCCTGTTTTTTAATATAAACAAGGGCTGCTGCAATACCTTTATGATCAGGAAAACGTTTGGTAAGGTTGATTAAAGGGGCTTCAAATTTAATGGTTTCAACAGGAGCCATGGTTGTAGCAAACAAAGAAACAACGGGGCTTTTGGCTGTATCAGCATAAGCAAAACAATAGTTACTGAACGACCCTATTAATTGTTCATACTCTGCAGCAATCGACATAAAAATGCTGTCAGTTTTACTTATGCCGGCTTTCATAAATTCGTTGAGTAACCTGTTTTTATTTGAGATGAGTAAACCCAAACTATCAGAATACAACAGGAGCTTTTTTAAAGAACTGTTTGCTGCTCCGCTGAAAGTGCGGCTTGATATTTCCTGGCTGTTGGCATCGGCTGTTAAAGTAATTTTTCCTGGCTCACTGATAAAAAAATATGCCTGTAAAGAATCTGCTGTACGAAGCCGGTAAAGGCCTTCTTCGGTTGCAATGGCCGACACGGTGAATTTTCCATTTTTTATATCACCGGTATCCAATACTTCGGGCTGCTTATCACTAAAATATATTTCTTCGAGGTAAATTTTTTGATCGGTTATCGATTTTATTTCGCCGTTGACCGTGAAATTCCCTTTATCGGAACCCCGGTTACAGGAAAATAAAATGGCAGCAATAACAAATGCCGGAAATATTTTTTTCATGTATTAATTGTTTAGTTTTTTTTCTAAAATGGTATTTACCAGTTGCATATCGGCTTTTCCTTTGCTGCGTTTTTTTACTTCGCCTGTAAACAAACCAATCAACCCTTTTTTACCCGCTTGATATTGTTTTACTTTATCCGGCATGGCAACCAACACCTCATCAACCCATTGCTCAATAGAGCTGCTGTCGCTATCCTGGATCAGGTTCAGTTCTGTTGCAATTTGCAATGGTTGTTTTTCAGGCTCATTTAATAATGCTGAAAATACTTTGGAAGAAGCAACGCCAAAATTCAGTTTCCCTGTTTCAACCAACGCAATTAATGCAGCCAGTTTTTCCGGGGGTAAATAAAACGTTTTATAGGAAATATTGTTGTCGTTTAAATGACTCTTAACCGGCCCCAGAAGCCAGTTGGCAACGGCTTTGTAATTATGGGTATGTTTTATTACTGTTTCAAAATAATTTGATTGTTCCTTATCATCGCAAAGCACAGCTGCATCATAATCTGAAAGCTGCAGTTCAGTTGTATATCGTTTTTTTAAAGCATTGGGTAAAACCGGCAATCTGTTTTTAATTTCAGCTAAATAATCATCAGTGATTTGAAATGGGGTAAGATCCGGCTCCGGAAAATAACGGTAGTCATCTGCATCTTCTTTGGTACGTAAAGAAAAAGTGCTGTTGTTATCAGCATCATAACTCCGGGTTTCCTGTATGATAGTTTCACCGTTTTCTACCAACGCAATCAAACGTTCCACTTCAACATCAATAGCCCTTTTTACATTGCGGATGCTGTTGAGGTTTTTTACTTCTACACGGGTGCCCAGTTTTGTATCGCCCAGCAGGCGTATGGAAATATTGGCATCGCAACGCATACTGCCTTCTTCCATATTGCCATCGCAAATGCCCAGCCAGGTAACTAATTTGCGTAATTCGGTGATGTAGGCAAATGCTTCATCGCTGCTGTGCAAATCGGGTTCGCTTACAATTTCCAGCAGGGGAACCCCGGCACGGTTCAGATCAATGGATGTATAATTTTCATCTACATCGTGCAAACTTTTACCGGCATCTTCTTCAATATGTATCCTGTTCAGGCGGATATTTCGTTCTGCGTAATCAACTTTTATTGATACAAATCCATTTTTACAAATGGGTGTTGTATGCTGCGAAACCTGGTAACCTTTTGGCAGATCGGGATAGAAATAATTTTTGCGTGCAAAATAATTATGCTGTTCAATATCGCAGTGTAAAGCAAGGCCAAGTTTAACGGCATATTCAATGGCCTTGCCATTCATTTTTGGTAAGGTACAGGATGTGCAAGGGTGACAGGGCTGATATGTGTATTGGGATGGGTACTGAAAGCTGCACTGTCGCCACAAAATAATTTGCTTAGGGTAAGCAGTTGGGTATGCACTTCCAAACCAATTACCACCTGGTATTTATCGTTTTGTTTCACAGCGGCAAAGGTAATGGGCAAAAGGCAATGGGCAATAAGCAATGGGCAATAAGCAATGGGCAATGGGTAATATGCAATATGCAAAAAAACGCCCTGAAAAATCCAGGGCGCCTTCTCATGCTTAATTCATGGCTTATAAATTAGCAGTCTTTAATTTTTTAGGAATACTGATATCAAAACTCATGGCATTTCCATTGCGGGTTGCTTTAATATTGTACGATGATTTGTCCTGATGTTCATGTAACTGGTCACGTGCTTCATCAGTATTGCTCACTTTTTTACCGCCGATCTCAGTAACCACATCATCTTTTTTTAGTCCTGCTTTTTCGGCAGGAGAGTCCTTATCTACATCCAGCACTTTTACACCATTACCTGCTTCTGTATCCTGAATTTTTAAACCAAGCTTTTGTTGGCGGGGATAACTGTCGTTGAAAAGTTCAAAATTATTTCCAGATCCCGGTGTCCATACTTTTGGAGACATATCAATTCCCGGAACACCCTGCACACGTGGAATGGTAAATGCTCTTGTCTCTCCATCGGGACCGCTGAAAGTATAAGCCATTGATTTTGATTCTTTGCGTTCACCCAAAATGGCTTTTGCAGAACCAGCTTTACCCTCACGGGTATAATAAACGGTTACTTCATCTTTTGGTTTAAAAGAAGTTATTGCATCTGATAAAGATTCGGGATCGGTAATCGTTTTATCATTGATCTTTACAATTACATCACCATTTTTTAAGCCCGCTTTTTCGGCAGCGCTCTCTTTTGTTATATTGGTTATTTCGGCACCTTTTGGCTTTGTATCTCCCGATCCATCATTATATACACCGGTGGTAACACCCAAAAATGCGCCGGGTTCATCATTGTCATCATTAAACAAAGAGAATCCTTCAACATCACGGGGCGTAAACTGGTACCTGGTGTTACCTTTTCCATCCCTGATGATGATGTTTCTTTTATTAATGGTTACCTCATCATCTATATAATCTGATAAAGCCTTCCCATTAATGATCACTTTGTCGCCTTTAATTTCAACAATAATTTTTTTGTCTTTATCCCCCTTTTTACGAATGATGATCTCCTGGGTTTCTTTTTTATCTTTCCCGGTTGCTTTCTTTTCAATCACTTTTTCATCCTGTGCAGAAACCGTTGCGGTTAAAGCTGCAAAACACAGTATGGCAGCGGCAAAAATTATCTTTTTCATGTTGAGAATTTTAGTATACGAAATGTTTAGTAGGTCAAATGTAAAGACTTTTATCTAATTACGAAACATTTCGCAGATTATTTTTTTTCTTTAACATTTTATAAACACGAATAAGGCGAATTACACAAACCTGCCTGCCGGCAGGCAGGTTACACGAATTGGGGGGTTGGCCTTTGTATAAGTTCTCACCGGGCAATCATCTACAATTTTTTCGCCGATGAAATTCATACCGATTTTTTCCAGCACTTTTATGGAAGCTATGTTTTCGATATGTGCCCTGCCGGTGATGAGTTTAAGGCCTAAAGTTTTAAAACCATGATTTAAAGTATGCTGAGCCGCTTCGGTAGCAAAACCTTTACCCCAGGCTTTTTTCATGAGGCGGTAACCCAGGTCAATTTCATCAAGTTCAGGCCGGTATTTTAAACCGCACCAGCCAATAAAATCCATATTGTCTTTTGTGTGTATGGCCCAGCGGCCCAGGTTGTTTTTATATTGGGGTAAGATGATATCGAGTAAGATCTTTATTGCCTGCTCTTCTGTTTGTAAAACTGGCTCATGCAAATATTTTACAACTTAGGGATCGCTGTTGAGTTCTAAAATTAATGGAGCATCAGCTTCTGTAAATTGACGGAGGATGAGATGGGGAGTTTGAAAAATGATGTACATGGAGAATTGTAATGAACTACAAAACTATAGCAGATACAAAATAATGAGTAGATTTTTTATTAACTTTAGTAAAGTAAAACAAACACTATGAGCCTTAAAGAGAAAATTCATCAGTTGGTAGACAACTGTGGAGATGACCAGGTGCTTTACAATACACTTGAGGTGCTTGAACAAAGCACATCAGGTAAAGACTGGTGGGAAGAACTGCCTGAAGAAGAAAAGATAAAGACATTAGCTTCGCTTAACCAGTTAGCCCCGGGGCAAACCATAACACATGAAAATTTGAGCAGCCGGATATGGGCAAAATTTACAAAGTAAAATGGACGCTTATTGCTGCTGAAGAATATGAGCATGCTGTTGACTGGCTTATAATGAATTGGAACGAAAACATTGCCATTCAGTTTGTTGATGCTGTTGAAAATAAAATCGCACTCCTAAAAAATTTCCCATTATTAGGCAACCCTTCTTCAGCAATTGCCAACTGTAGAAAAACCTTGGTTCTACCTTATCATATTTTACTTTACAAAGCAGAAAATGAAATCATTGAAATAATAAGATTATTTGATGGCAGGCAGGACCCTGAAAAAATTTATACAAAAGGCCTATAATAATGATTTCACCTTTTCAATCACCGCTCTCAAATTACTTATATCCTGTCCGCCGGCAGTTGCCAGGTTTTTTTGTCCGCCGCCGCCGCCTTTTATTAATGGGGCAACATGCTCTTTTATTATTTTACCTGCATCTAAATTTTTGGCAGCAACAACAGTATCAGAAATACCAATAGCAACAAATGGTTTACCATCAATATTGGCGCAAAGCACAGCTACATGATCGTG
>JANOVD010000096.1:0-15043 GCA_031417255.1 Chitinophagaceae bacterium | reverse complement strand
GGTTGGCAAAATGGCAATGGGCAATAAGCAAAAAACAATGGGCTAAGAGGATGAGCAAAAAGGCAATAGGCAATGTGCAATAGGCAATGGCTAAGAGGATATACTTCGACAAGCTCAGTAGAGGGAAGGAGGATAAAGGGAAAGTGATATTTGGCTAAGAGGAGTGGGCAGTGAGCAGCCAGCAGTTGGCGGTGGGCAAATGATTATTTTAGGAAATGCGAAATGATGATTTGGGTTATACAAGCCGGATACCCGGTATAAAACGAAAATGTTTTTTATTATTTGTGTAAACAGCATAGCTATAATGCAAAGAAGTAGCGGCAATAAGCATATCAGGTATTCCGGGACGATGACTTATAGCATAGGTTTTATACAATTCTGTGAACAGCCGGTCAATGTTTCTGTTTATAGAAATCAGTTTAAATCTTTTAAGGAATTTGATATTACGCTGTAAATCTTGTTTATCACGGCTGCCTGCAAGAAATTCATTGAAGCTGATTGAGGATATAGCCAGCTTTTCAGTACCCATGCGGTCACATTTTTGAATAACAGTTATATTCTTCCTGATGATTTCGATGAGAATATCTGTATCCAATATTATCAATTCTTTTTTGGCCATGCAGTTAATCTTATTTCCTGAACAGTTGGGAAACCTGGATTGTATTCAATATTTTCCCAGAAGGCTTTATCTTTTAAACCGGCAGGTAATTTTTTTTGGAAAGAGGCTTTAGCAATTTTGGCTGCTATTTCCCTTACTGTTATCTCTACCTGCCTGCCATATAAATTTTCAGGCAATTCTATACTATGTTCTTCGTGTGATGGTATAATAATCTGGCGGTACATAATGGTTGTTTTAATATTGTAAATATAAGAATTATGGAGTTAATGGGCAAATGGCGGCCGGCAGTTGGCTATGCACAGCCTCATGTTGTGACCGTTGGCGGTACTTCACTAAGTTAAGCAGGGGTAGTAAATACCCTATCTTTGATACTATCAAATGATACTATCAAATGATACTATTAACATGAGACTGCCATAGGATACTACCAAAAGACTATCAACCAGGCCTGAGATTGAGACTTTTTTTGTTAAGTTTGCTTATCAATAAATACCCGTAGCAATACCCAATGCACATATAACTGATATTAAAAGGCTTTGTTCAACACACAAGGTCAAACAGCTTTATGCTTTTGGCTCCGTGCTTACCAACAAATTCAACAAAGAAAGTGATGTTGACTTAGTGGTAGATTTTGACCCGATAGATGTTAACTTTTATGCTGATAATTACTTCGCCTTCAAATTCGCTTTGCAAAAGATACGCCCTATTGATCTGCTTGAAGATAAAGCGATTAAGAATCCATACTTCAGGCTAAATATAAACCAGCAACGACAACTTATCTATGGACATTGAAGTAAAAGCCTTGCTTTATGATATGTGCTCAGGTATCAATAAGTATTAATCAATGCGCAGCATCCTGCGGATAATAAATAATCAATTTGAAATCTTTGCTCAATAAACGCATCTTAATTTACCTAGTTAAATTCATCGGGGCATTTTGCTTTTTTTATTTTGGTACACTGGCTATCATTGGCTTATCGGCGCCAGTAGGATATTACAGCGGCTTTGTGGATAAGTACCTGAACTTTATTCCTGCTTTCAGGGATAGTTTATTGCATACTTCTAAATTCTTTTTGGGTTTACTGGGCTATGAGAGTTATCAAAGTGCACCCACACAACTGCGGATGGTTGGCGGCGGTGCGGTAAACCTGGTATATAAATGCCTGGGTTATGGCGTTACCAGCTTCTGGCTGGCATTTGTTTTTGCCAATACCGGAAGCATGAAAAAGAAATTGTTGTGGATGATTGGCGGGGCAGCAGGTTTGTATATTATTAATGTGGTGCGTATCAGCCTGGTTTTGCTGGCAACAGGTAAACACTGGCATTTCCCGTTTGGCTGGGATAACCATACCTGGTTTAATATTGCAGCGTATGCGATGATTTTTTTGATGATTTATTTTTACGATAAAAGCAGCAAGGAAGTACCAGGCAAGGTAAAAATAAGCAATACGGAATAGGGATTTATTTTATTCCTGCTTTGCAGTAAAAAATATAGCCACAAAGACACGAAGACACAAAGGGTAATTCTTCGAATTACTTTTTCTTAAGCACAAAGCTTCCCGGATAAAATATTAATGTTAATAAATTGACTTTTATGTATCCACAATTATCAGAAAAAGAAGAGAAATTAGGGAAAGAAATAGTTGATGCTGCATATAAAGTTCATAAAGAATTAGGTCCTAGATTGCTTGAGAAAATTTATGAAGCTTGTTTTTGTTATGAACTCGGAAAAAAGGGAATTCCTTATAAACGTCAATGTGAACTTCCCGTTTTTTATGACGGACAGAAACTTAATGAAGGATTAGTAATGGATGTACTGGTTGATGAGTTGGTAATTTGCGAATTAAAATCTGTTGAAATAGTCAATGCTTTGTGGAAAGCACAGATTATCAGTCACCTTAGATTAACAAAATTAAGAATAGGGTATCTGATAAATTTCAATGTACCCCTTATCCGTGATGGTATAAAAAGATTTGTAGTTTAGTAAGGTGATTTATTCCTTTAAAATGGTTTACCATTTTCCTTAGTGCCTTTGTGTCTTTGTGGTAAAAAGGGAAATCCGAAGGATTTATTTTATTCCTGCTTTGCAGTAAAAAATATAGCCGTCCGCAGGATCCTGTGGACAAAGACACGAAGTCACAAAGGGGATATTGCTTCGCAACATGTTGAGTTGCCACAGAAACACAGAAGCACAGAATAGGAAGTTGCTTCGCAACTTGTTGCGATAACGCAAAGGCGCAAAGGCGCAGAGATGGATTGGTTCGCCTTCGGCGAAAATGATTTGCCACAGAGGCTCAGAAGCCTGCCCGGCTGGCCATTCGGACGGGCACATAAGAGAAAGTTGCTTCGCAATTTTAAGATAACTGCTGAGACGCAAAGGCACAGGGATTTAATCTCCCCTCTCTTTAAGGAGAGGGGTTGGGGGTGAGGTAAAATGCAAAGGATAAACAGTGCTGAAATTTATCAGCCTGCCTGATTAAACTTAAAGAAAATTTTTACAACTGCATAGTTTTACAGAATCAGCATAATGTTACACTCCTAACTCCTAACTTCTAACTTCTAACTCCTAATTCCTAATTCCTAACTCCTAACTCCTTTTCATGATCATACTCGGAATTAACGCCTATCACGCCGATGCATCTGCCGCCATATTTGTAGATGGTAAGCTGGTTGCAGCTATTGAAGAAGAACGGTTTACCAGGGTAAAACATTGGGCGGGTTTTCCGGAGCTGGCCATTGCTTTTTGTTTGCAGGAAGCAGGAATTGGTTATGGGGATGTTGACTATTACGCCATTGGCCGTGACCCTAAAGCCAAGTTCTTTAAAAAAATATTGTACCTGGCCAAAAACCCCGGAGGAAGTTTTGCTGCTGTTAAAGACCGTTTGATAAACAGTAAAAAAGTAGCTTCAATAGATCAGGAACTGTCACGCCTTTCCGGCTTACCGGCAAATATTTTTTCCGGTAAAATAAAACAGGTAGAGCATCACCGCAGCCATATCGCTTCTGCTTTTTTTGCTTCGCCTTTTGATAAGGCTGCCTGTCTTACCATTGATGGCTCCGGTGATTTTACAACCACCATGACGGCCATCGGCAGTGGCAATAATATTGAAGTATTAGACTCTGTAGATTTTCCGCACAGCATCGGTATTTTTTATACGGCTTTTACCCAGTTACTGGGCTTTCCGCATTATGGCGATGAATATAAAGTGATGGGTATGGCACCGTATGGTAGTCAGGAGTCGGGAGTTGGGAGCCCACATGGTTTTGGAGATAAACTGGCAAGGGTGGTTAAACTTACTGACGATGGTTTGTTTAAACTGGATCTTTCTTATTTTAGAACGGGTACACAGGGCATCATTAGCTATGGGGAAGATAATGCGCCGGTTGTGGCGCCATTGTATAGCACAAAAATGACCCGGGAATTTGGGGAGCCGAGAAAAAAGGATGAACCTTTAACGCAGTATCATAAGGACCTTGCTGCTTCGGTGCAGCAGTTCACCGAGAAGATCATTTTTCATTTACTGGAAAACCTGCACAAAAAAACAGGGCTCAACAATGTTTGTATTGCCGGTGGGGTGGCACAGAACAGTGTGGCCAACGGAAAAATATTACGCAACACTTCCTTTAAAAATATGTATATACCCAGTGCGGGGCATGATGCCGGGATATCAATGGGAGCGGCTTTATTTACACAACATGTAACATTGAATTTTGCCAGGCAGGCTGCTATACAATCAGCCTATACAGGAAGCCGGTTTACCAACGAAGCAATTAAACTGATGCTTACAGAAAAAAATATTGCATTTACAGAACTGGCGGATGATATTTTGTTTGACCGCATTACCGACTGTATGATCAATGGTGGTGTGGTGGGCTGGTTTAGCGGCAGGGCCGAGTTTGGCCCCAGGGCATTGGGTGGCCGCAGCATTATTGCCGACCCCCGGCGCAGTGATGCCAAAGAGATATTGAATACTAAAATAAAACGCAGGGAAAGTTTTCGCCCCTTTGCACCTTCCATCTTAAAAGAATATGTAGCCGAATATTTTGATGTTACCGATGAACCCGATAGCAATCGACCCGATAGCAATCGGGTGCCTTTTATGGAAAAGGTTTATCCCATTAAAAAAGAAAAACAGTTGCTGATTCCGGCAGTAACGCATGTGGATGGTACGGGCAGGTTGCAAACAGTGGATGCTGCCATATCGCCCCGCTATTACGGGTTGATAGAAGCTTTCCGAAAAAAAACCGGCATCCCGATAGTATTAAATACATCGTTTAACGAAAATGAACCCATTGTAAATGCACCAGCCGAAGCCCTGGCCTGTTATTTACGTACCAATATGGATATGCTGGTGATGGAGAATATATTGTTGCAAAGGAAGCCTGCAGAAAACTAACTAAAAAAAATACAAGCAACAAAAGCTGATTTTGTGGACTCTATTTAGAAAAGTATTAATTTGTACATGATTTACCACAACAAATGAAAGTTACTTTAATAACTGTTACGCTCAACTCCGAAAAATACCTGGAGGAATGCATACTTTCTGCAATAGCTCAGGACCATCCCGATATTGAACATATCATTATTGACGGAAAATCGACCGACGGTACGATGGCAATCATTGAAAAATACAACAACCATATTGCCCACTGGGTTTCTGAAAAAGATTACGGCATGTACGATGCCCTCAACAAGGGCATGGCTATGGCAACCGGCGATATCATCGGTACACTCAACAGTGATGATGTGTTGGCTTCGCCTGATGTGATCAGCAGCATTGTAGCAACTTTTGAAAACCAAAAAGTGAATGTGGTTTATGGCGACCTGCTGTATGTTAACCAGAATAATGCTGATAAAGTGATCCGGCAATGGAGGGGGGGAAAGTTTAAAAGAAGTAAGTTCAGATATGGCTGGATGCCGGCGCACCCTACTTTTTATTTTAAACGCAGCCTGCTGGATATTTGCGGTTATTATGAAACCCATTTTTTCAGCGCTGCTGATTACGAGTTAATGACCCGTTACCTTTTTTATCACAATGTAGGCGCTGCTTATTTAAATAAGCTTATTGTTAAGATGCGTATAGGCGGCATGAGCAACAGCACCATCCTGCGCCGGCTTCGGGCCAACCGCAGGGATTACCTGGCCATGAAAAAAAATAAGATTCCTTTTGCTTTTGTGGTTTCTTTTTTAAAACCACTTATAAAATTGCACCAGTACAGGAATGTGGGGATAATGCGGTTTTTTACTTAAGCAGTTGCTTCGCAACATAGGTTTTGCCACAGAGACACAGAAACACAGAAAACCCTTATTTAAGGCAGACCCACAAAAAACAAGTGAAGTTGCTTTGCAACTTTGAATTGCCACAGAGGTGCAGAAACACGGAGAGGATTTTGCACAGCAAAATCTTTCCTTTTCTGTGCCCGTCCGAATGGCCAGCCGGGCGGGCTTCAGTGCCTCTGTGGCAAATAATCATCGCCGAAGGCGAAATCAAATAAATTCTATGGTTTGCCACATTCGATATTCGCTATTCAACATCTTTCATGTTTAATTTATTCAGAAAAAATAATTCCGGTGAAAGCATTGCCAGGCAGCTACCTGTAAGCGTGGATATGCATTCGCATATTCTGCCGGGCATAGATGACGGCTCGCCGGATGTGGAAACTTCCATGCTGCTGGTGCGGGGGCTTTACGACCTGGGTATCAGGCATTGTATTGCCACACCACATATCATCGGCGACCTGTACCGAAACAATGATGAAACCATTGAAGCTGCACTGGCCAAATTGCAGCATGCATGTACTGCCGCCGCACTGCCGATGAAAATAAGTGCTGCCGCAGAATATATGCTGGATGATTATTTTATGGAACTGTTGCAGCAGGAAAAGCCACTGCGAACCCTGCATAAAAATTTACTGTTGACCGAGATTCCGTACACATCGGAGCCCAATAACCTGCAGGAAATATTGTTTCATATCATTACGGGGGGCTATCAACCGGTGCTTGCACATCCCGAAAGGTATTTTTATTTTCATGCAAATTTTAAGGATTATAATAAACTTAAAGACCTCGGTTTTATCTTACAGGTAAACCTGTTGTCGTTAACTGGCTATTACGGAAAAACTGCGTTACAGGCAACACGGTACATGTTGGATGAAGGGTTGGTTGACCTGGTGGGTACTGATCTGCATCATGGGCGCCATTTAAGTGCCTTTCAATCGGCGAATAATCTTAAATTGTTTAGCAAATACATCAGCAATAATAATTTACTTAATCAAAAACTGCTGAACGAAAGTTGAAAAAACTAAACTACTGAATGATGAAAAAGGATGGTAGCCGTAACCTGTTTAAAATAGTGCTCTGCGGGCTTATGATAATAAACATAAAACCGGCTGCAGCACAAACCGATATTGACGGATTAATGATGCAGAAAAATTTTTTCTGCATTGGGCCCACTGCAGGTTACAGCAGTTGGAAAAACTACTGGGAAGGCACATTAAAAAGAGAAAACCTTAACATGGGCCGGGTATCCACTGCCAATTTTATGCTGATGGGCAATTATGCCATTACCGGTAAACTTAATGTACTGTTTGGTTTACCCTATGTAAAAACAAAAGCCACTGCAGGTAATATGGCCGAACAAAAAGGTTTGCAGGATCTGTCGTTATTGGTAAAATGGGTGGCTTATCAAAAGCATATTGCCCATGGCGATTTGAAAGCCATTTTAATGGGAGGCTATTCAACACCGGTATCTGATTATAATGCAGATTTTTTACCCTTGTCAATCGGGCTGCATAGTAAAAATGCAACATTCCGTTTAATGGCCGATTATCAAAGAAACAACTGGTTTGCCACAGCATCATATGCATACATTGCCCGCAGCAATGTTACCATTGACAGGTACACTTATTACACCACCGAAATGCATTACACCAACGAAGTAAAAATGCCCGATGCATCTCAGTTAAATTTCAGGTTGGGGTACCGTAGCGAAACCTGGGTTATAGAAGCCATTGCAAATAAATGGACAACACTGGGTGGTTTTGATATTCCACGTAACGGAGCGCCATTTGTAAGCAATAAAATGAATGCCACAAATATCGGCCTCAATGTAAAATATGAAACTCCGTTAAATGGCCTTTCCATTATTGCCAATGGCAGCACTACTGTTGCCGGAAGAAATGTAGGTCAGGCTACCGGTTTTAATGCGGGTGTATTTTATATTATGGACTTTGGTAAGAAAAAGAAAAAAGAGAAAAAAGCAGACGGGATGTAGTGGATTGATGGAAGAGAATAATCCAAGGGATTAATTTTTCTTTACTGCTTCGCAGTAAAATATAGCCACAAAGACACGAAGACACAAAGGGTCATTCTTCGAATGACTTTGCAGCGGGGGATTTTAAGGCTTACTTTGTTTTAGCGGGCTGCTTGATTTCTATAAAATGGTTTCCCATTTTCCTTAGTGCCTTTGAGCCTTTGTGGTAAACCTTTTTTCGCAGCGAAGCTGAGAAAAAAAAGATATTTTAGTTAAAGAGTAATTCAAACTGAAAATAAATAATTATGAAAAAAATATTTTTACTTACAACAATCTTAACGGGCCTTATTGCAGGGTCGGCTATATTCAATTCCTGTTCAAAAAGTATTGTAGAAGCGAACATGAATTACCCGATGATCAACCCAACAAGGATAGATGCCAATGCAGGTGCCTGGAAGCCGATACTGTTAACAACTGCCAATGAGTTTGCCTGTGCAGCACCTATTGCTACCACATCGCCTGACTATATCATTCAGCTTAACGAAATAAAAAGTTTCCAGAACCAGATTACAACTGAAGAAAGAAAACTGGTTGAATATTGGGGAGCCGGTGCTGTATTGCGCTGGAACGAGATCATGCGGGAGTTGGTGGCTTTACACAACCTGCCTCCTTACCAAAATGCTGATGGCAGTTACCCTTTTCCAAGTGCCGGCAATCCGTTGGCATATCCAACTTTTCCATTTGCCAATCCACCTTATGCGGCACGGGCATATGCCTATTTAAGCGCTGCACAATATGATGCCTGTATTGCAGCCTATTTTTATAAACAACAGTTTAACCGTGCAGCACCATTTACAGTTGATGCCAGCATACAAACATTATTACCCAAATCAACATTACCATCATTCCCAAGTGAAGATGCAACCATACTGGGTGCCAGTGTTGAAATATTAAAACTGATGTTTCCCGGCGACCAGGATTATATTAACCAGCGTGCCGAAGAACATAAACGTGCCAGGTTAATTGCCGGTGCCAATGTACGAAGTGACCTGGATGCAGGAGAGGCCCTGGGAAAATTAATTGCCGCTAAATTTGTTGCACGTGCCCGTGGCGACAGGGCAGGAGCTGCTGCCGGAAATCCTGCGCTTTGGGCAAAATTAAAACAGGATTGTATAGCCCGTGGCGAAATACCGTGGATAAGCCAGGAAACACCGGAGCGTCCGCCTATGTTACCTGCCTATGGAGCTGTAAGGGCATTTCTGTTTGATTCGCTAACCTTGGTAAATAGTATAAGGCCGGCAGCACCGCCTTCAACCAGCTCACAAAAATTTAAAGATGAAACCGAGGAGATATACCAGATAACTAAAAACCTTACAAGAGAACAATTACGCATTGCCAATTTTTGGGCAGATGGTTTAAGAACCTACACACCACCAGGCCACTGGAATTATATTGCAGCCAATGATTTTGCCCAGCAAAGTTTCAGCGAAGCCAGGTGGGCACGCAATATGGCCCTGTTAAATATGGCAATTATGGATGCCGGTATTGCCTGCTGGGATGCAAAGAATTTTTATTTTAATCCCAGACCGATGCAGATAGATCCACGAATAAAAACAGGAATTGGACTGCCTAATTTTCCGGCATATATCTCAGGGCATAGCACATTCAGTGGTGCGGCTGCATCCGTATTGGGTTATATAATACCAGGCAGGGCACAGGCTTACACCGATATGGCAAAAGAAGCGTCCATATCACGTATGTATGGTGCCATACATGCCCGCAGCGATTGTGAAGTTGGCTTAATTACAGGTAATAAAGTAGGAGCCTATGCTGTAGCCAGGGGACGAATTGATGGAGCAGAATAGGTTGAATTTTTATTTTAAGAAATAGTACATGGGTTTAAATAATTTGCATTTGAAAGAATACAATAAATGGCTATCTTTGCCCTCCAAAAAATGGCTGCGTAGCTCATCCCGATAGCCATCGGGAGAATAGAGCATCCCGACCATAGGTCGGGAAGGTTTTAGGTTTAAATCCAACGTAAATTGAAATAAAAAATGGCTGCGTAGCTCAACTGAATAGAGCATCTGACTACGGATCAGAAGGTTTTAGGTTTGAATCCTAACGCGGTCACCACACAGGACTGAGCAGCATTACCGCTGCTCTTTTCTTTTTTACTCCCGCTGAAACCCTTACCACCATTGCATAGTAGCGTTAGTACCTCATTGGGCTGCATGGTTTGAAAAGTGTTATTAGAAAACACCAGTTTTTCAGGGAATATCAAACCAAGCATTCTTTGCTTGTTTTCAATGGTAGCCGTAGTATAGTAATGGTTCATATTACTAAGTAGCGAGATACCATAGTGGCAGTATTCTTTAAATCCGCTATCCAGTTTTTTTAGTTCAGCAATCTTGTATTCAAAAGCCCTGTTTTCCTCATTCACTTTATCCCTTACAGTGTGATAAACAAATTTATCAATATCATCTTTTGCCAATTTCATAGCCGAGTTTCTAAGCAACTCTTTATTCGCTTCAATCTTTCCATTTAGTTTTTTTATTTCCGCATCCCTGTCACCCTCGTTTGTTTTAAACACATCTTCCATCACAGCCAGATACAAAGCTGCTAATTCAGGTTTTATGGAAATGTCTTTCAGCCAAATTTCAAAAGCATTGTGAGGCACATTGCTTTTATGCCTTTCCTTGCAACCGGCGGTACAATGATAATAATAGTATTTGCCACCATTGCCCAGGGCAGAACTGCCCGTTAACGTTTTACCGCATCTTGGACAAATCAAATGCCCCCTCATTGGGTATTCGTTATTTACCAATGAGTATTTTGTTTTGGCTTTCTTTTTTCCATCCAATACATTTTGTACATTATAAAATAAGGCTTCGCTGATAATAGGCTCATGGATGCCCTGTACAATCTCTTCCGGTTCATCCTTATAAGCCTTTACTCTAATCATGCCACAGTAAATTGGATTCCGAAGCAGGGTATAAAAATTACTCCTGCTTATTTTCAATCCCTCTTTCAATAATCTTTTTCGCAGCACTTCTATTTGAAAATTGCCAGAGGCAATTTCCTCAAATGCTTTTTTAACAACCGGAGCCATGCCGGACGGTGTAATGATTGGCCTGTTTTGTTCATCCCTTGTGTTTTTAAACCCATAAGGGGCAGTACTTACATAGCGGCCTTCCTTTAATGCTCTACGCATACCGTTGGTAGTATTCAAAGAACGCCTTGCGTTCTCCACTTGCGGAGCAGCTAAGTAAAAGGCTTTCATCAATAAATTTTCCGGTACACTTTCATCTAAAGGTTGCTCCATTGCTTCAACAGTAATGCCCAGCTTCAATAAAAAGGTAATCATGTTCAACGACGCTTCCATGTTTCTTGAAAACCTATCCCATTTAGCCACCACTAATTTTTTAACCCGTCCTTTATTTTTCTTTATAAAGTCCAACAGGTTATGAAATTCAGGACGGTTAAAAGTTTTGGCACTGTGGTCATCCTGAAAGTGCTTTACAATTTCATAGCCTTTGGCTTCGCAATGCTTTTCAAGGCGTTGCTGCTGGTCCCTCAAACTGTAGCCTTTCTCAGCTTGCTCGTCTGTGGACACCCTGGTGTAAATGATTGCTGTTTGCATCTTTCAGTTTTTTAAAGTCAGTTAATAAATGGTATTCCAGATTAGCCATTTTGTAGAGTGCATCTCTAATCTGTTTTACCTGCTCATCAGTGTACGTCTTTCCGTCTTGTTGTAATAGTTTTTTACATTTTTCGATGTTTAACATTTTAAAATTGCATGGCTCTCATGCCGGTTGCTCCGGTCATTTAAGCAAAACGCAATTACTTAGGGTTGCTCCCTTTAGTGAACTTCTTTTTTATAGTTTGAAAGATGGCAGTTACCTCACCATCTTCTTCCTGTAGTTGTATATCCTGATAGCTGTGTTCCCTTATTAACTCTTCAATCCGTTTCTTAGCTTTCAACCGTTGCACACCTTCAAATTTTTCCATTTGACCGTTATTGAACTTCACAGTTATTCTTTCAAAATTTGCAATACGCAGATAAGCCAGCAGTTCCATTTCGTTTACACTCATGGGCAATTCATTCTTATACTTTGCTTTCAAATCCACATCAGGAAAAAAGCCTTGTAAAATTTCATTAAGGCTTAACTGAATATGGTTTTCCATTCCCTGTACTTGCTGTGCTATTTTGTATTGCGTAAAATTTGCCGGAACAGCCAGGCCATCTTTAAAAACTAAAACAAGCACAGGCATTTTACTTGCAATGGCAAAAGCAGTATAAAATTCCAGTAATGGCATTGCCACACCACACTTTGCACTTTCAAACTCCAAACTTTGTTTGGTAGTTTTCAGTTGCTCCCGGCTCATACCAAATTCCCTTAACTCCTTTAATAGCTTTACCCAAACAGCATCCATAATGCTGAAACGCCGCCACTCCCTGCCCTCCCTGTTTGTAGTAAGCAGCCCTTCTTTTTCCCAACTGTTCAGTTGCCTGTAAGTGGCATCATCAGTTTTTATATTGCGTTCTTTGTCATTGAGTATTTGGGAAATTTTACTGCTGCCGGAATTTTTGAAGTATTGATAAAAGCCAATATCAAATGCTTCATTGTGGTATACTTCCACCGCATCATTCTTTTTTACGCTTTTTTGTTTGGTTAAAGTCATATAATGCAGCTTGAAGGCGGTTCTGTGAAGATACGAAAAAATTGTACCGAATGGTACAATTTGTAAAATAAATTTGTACTTTTGAACCGGATTTAACTGAGAGCTTATGAGCAAAGACGTTCAACCATATATTTCAAAGCAAACTTCTTTTGAAGTTTTCCGCTACCAATTGGTGGTGGATAAGACTTTGCAAATGGATATGTTCAACAAGTATGCAACTGCTGAAGATGTACGGTCAGATAAGAACAACATCCTGCAACAGTTGCTTACCAACGAGAAGTTTGGTTTTGAATCCTCACAGTCTGAAATCACTTCAAAGCTGCTTCATACAAATGGAACACTCAGTTATTTTAAAGTAGGTGTACGGAGAAATCAGAAATTGTACAGCAAAGATTTTTCAGAAAAAGTTTATCCCAACTATCCAAACATCATTGTAGCTTTTAATAATGACCCGCAGGTGCAGAAAATTGCTATACAAAACAATGCTGCTGCATTTCATGATTGCAAAACCATCAGCCACATCATTCAGAAAACGATTGATACCAAACTGAAGAAAAGCAATATTACTTTTTTTGTAGAACCACTTTTTGACAAGCAGGAGTTCTGGAAAATAATCCGCCAGTATCCCAGGCAGGTTAAGCAGGTAACCTTTGACATGATTTCGCCAAACATGGCAAACATTTCAAGGAACCTGAAAATAAACCTGAAAGAGCTTTACGAGGATACCAATACACAAAGAACAAAGGTTGAACTGAATGCGGAGCAGGAAAGCTACCTTGATATCAAAGAAAGCAGCAAATTTGTAAATAGTCTTGTAGATTACAGTGCTGACGGCGGGGGCAATATACACATGAGGGTAGCGGGTATCAGGAAGCGGCTGCATACTGCACAATCTCCAAGCGAATTTAATATAGAAGAACAGCTTTTAAAAGATACCGATTGGGATAAACTGGACGAAATGTTTAAAAATATTCTTATATAGTAATAATGTCAACAAAGTTTTTTACTAACGAAAATGATAATACCCTTCTAAGCAAAATAGAAGGCATATTTAAGCATCGAAACATTCACTTTTTGGATGCTTTGGTAGGCTATTTCAGGGCATCTGGTTATTTCCGTATCCGACCATTTGTAGAGAAGGCTGCCGAAATAAGAATTTTAGTCGGTATAAACATTGACAACCTGATTTACGAAGCTAACAAAAGAGGGTTATTATTTATTGAAGACCCTGCTAAATCAAGAGATGATTTCTTTGAAGAAGTAAAAAAGAATATTCAGGAGGCTGAGTATGATAAAGAAGTGGAAAAGGGAATGTTGCAATTGATTGATGATTTGATTTCTGATAAAATAAAAATAAAGGTTCATCCAAGACAAAACTTACATGCAAAAATTTACATCTTCCGGGAAAAGGTAAAACATGACCACGGTTATGGTGCTGTAATAACTGGGTCAAGTAACCTTACAGATGCAGGGCTGATAAATAATTTTGAATTTAACGTAGAGCTTAGAGAAAATGCTGATATTGATTTTGCCACTGAAACATTTAACAGACTTTGGCAAGAGAGTGTTGATATAGGTAAAGAATTTGTAGATAAACTAAAAAAAGAAACATACCTCAACGATGAGTTCACACCCTTTGAGGTTTATATGAAATTCCTTATAGAGTATTTTGGCAGGAGCATTGATTTTGACCCAAACTCAATTACTGATTTGCCAAGCGGATTTAAAAAATTATCATATCAGGTTGATGCCGTAGCCGATGGCTACAATAAAATGATGAAGCATCACGGCTTCTTCTTAGCTGATGTTGTAGGTTTGGGAAAAACAATCGTTGCCACCCTTATTGCTAAAAAGTTTTTTTACTCAAATGGTTTTCCGTCCTATTTGTCTAAAATCCTAATTGTTTGCCCTCCATTACTAAAAGAAAATTGGGAAGACACAGTTGGCAAATTTGGACTGCACAATTACAAAATTATCACATCAGGCAGCCTGCATAAAATCAATAAACATCAGGATTACGATTTGATAATTGTTGATGAAGCCCACAAGTTTCGCAGCGATTCTGCGGAAATGTATTTTCATCTGCAAAATATTTGTAAATCTCCTACCCGGAAAAAATTACCAGATGAAACCTATGAGCAAAAAAGAGTAATGCTCATATCAGCCACCCCATTAAATAACAAGCCGGAAGACATTGCCAACCTTGTTTATCTTTTTCAGGATGCCAAAAATTCCACATTAGAAGTTAGTAATTTGCAACACTTTTTCCGCCAACAGATTGATGCGTATAAAAAAGTGAAACAAGAGCGAGACATTAAAAAGGTTAGCAATTCGGTAAAAGTTATTTATGATAGAATAAGAATAAAAGTTATTGAGCCGCTAACAGTTCGCAGAACAAGAACTGATTTGCAGGACAATGAGGAATATGATAAAGACCTGAAATCTCAGGGTATAATTTTTCCAAAAGTTGGTAAGCCAGAAAAAA
>JANOVD010000095.1:0-10333 GCA_031417255.1 Chitinophagaceae bacterium | reverse complement strand
CGCAACTTCCTGGTAACTCTGCCCTTCCAGTTTATGCAGCGTAAAAGCAATGCGCTGTTTATCTGGTATTTGTTTCAGGGCATTAAACAATTCATTTGCCCTTTCCTTTTTTTCCATTTGCACTCCCGGATGATCAAACTCTACCGGGTGCACCTGCTCTTCCGCATCGCCGCCAAATAAATTCTGCACAAAACCAAACCGTTTTTTTCTTTTCATTTTCTTTTCATGGTCCAGCGCTTTACTTACTACAATGCGGTAAAGCCAGGTAGAAAATTTTGAATCGCCTTTAAAAGAACTTATAGATTGATACACCTGTATAAAAACCTCCTGTGTTATATCATCTGCATCATCAGCGTTTTGCACAATTCCCAATGCAGTATTATAAACCATGTTCTGCCATTCATCAACCAGCTTTGTAAAAGCCGACTCATCTCCCAGTTTAAGTTGTTCTATTAATTCAGGTTGATCCAAAACAATGTATTTATCAGGTCAACCCTAAATATAATTAAAATGGCCGATTACCTCCTCCTTGTCCACCCATACCACCACCCCTGTTATCAAAATTATTATTTCGCACAGGTGCTGTTCCAAAATTTTTCAGACTGTAAGTAAATGTGAGCATAAAATACTGCTGCAATACCTTTGTTTGTACATCTTCTACATACAAACTGTTAACTGTTCTTGTAATACTTTGATTTTGTTTTAACAGGTCAAATACTGATAACTTAAGTTCGCCTGCATTGTTCTTTAAGAATTTTTTACCTATTGCTGCATTCCATAACCAAAAGCTTTGGTTAAGGCCGCCGGATAATCCACTATAACTATTTCCCGAAATGTCATTTTGCACAAACCAGCCTTTTTTGTTTAACAGGTTAACCTGTGCACCAATGCTTTGATTAACAGATTTTGTACTGGTGCTGTTTGTTGTATTGGTTTTTGAATCATTAAAATTAGCGGTGTACGATAAATTAAAATCTACAAACTCACTTATATTACTTGCAAGTACCAGTCCGCCATTATAAACATAACTGTTGGTAAAGGTCTTCTCATAATTTATCATACCGGGTAATTTTGAATAGCTGAACCCTGCATTAAAATTCAATGTTGTCTTTATGAATTTTAAAGGCATGCTATAGGTAAAAAACGTACGCAAGGTTTTATAACCATCTAAATTCACCGGTTTGGTCAACTGCGACCCTCCTTTTAATACTACATTTTGTTGTATAACAGAATCCTGGTCGGGAATAAAAGTTGCGTTTGTGATATAATCGCCGGCTGT
Organism: Chitinophagaceae bacterium; assembly: GCA_031417255.1. GTDB lineage: Bacteria > Bacteroidota > Bacteroidia > Chitinophagales > Chitinophagaceae > Ferruginibacter. Next base: position 9,054 of record JANOVD010000095.1, on the reverse strand, counting down.
TTGCAAAAATAAATTTGCAAAAAAGCTCTTACTGGTTTTTGAATTCGTGTAAGAATATCTTCCTGATAAAAAATGTGTGTACGATTGTTTAAGATCGGGATTACCACTGCTTACCCTTAACGGGTTGCTAAGATTTACCACATCCTGCAATTGTGTTACAGACGGGAAGTTGGTTGATGCCCGGTAAAACACACGGATATTGACATTTTGTGAAAGCTTTTTACGCCACATGGCATTGGGCAATATGTTGGTGAATGATTGATCAACAGATGTTGTTGTTGGAAAAACCCGCTGGCTTTCCAGTTTTGAATGCTGAAAATTAACACCAAAAGAAAGTTGCTCATCCCTGCTTTGATTAAGGCGGTAGCTGATGCCGGCATTGTTAGTTATAACAGTATTATCAAAGCGGTTTGACAGGATGGTATCAAACATGGTATATTTCTGCCCGTCGTATGAAAAAGTTTGCTGGTTGGCCTTGTTCTTTTGTACCGATGGCCTGTATTCAAATTGCAATTGCCCCTTTTTACCTATTGGCTCGGTGTAGGAAATATTACCGCCAATGGTATAACCGTTGGTATTGTTATCGCTTAGCCTGTTTTGTAATGAATCGTTTGTAAATACACCCAGGCTGTCATAAAAACGATACTTCGCATCTGTAATCGATTCGCCTTCATTTTTTGTAAATGTTGTATTAAAACTCAATGACAAAGAACGGCCTCTTTTTGCAAATGCATGGCGGAACATGATGGTGTTCCTGATATTATAACCGCTTCTGTCGGCAGAACTGTTGGCACTTGAGTTACTTATTGAATCGCCACCATCTCTGTAAGATTGGTAATTGGAAAAAGAAGTGGAATTGTTTTTCTGGTAGCTGATGTTGGGTATTATAAAAAACGAATTGGATGAATCTATTTTATATTCCAATCTCATGTTGATCCGGTGATTGGTATTTTCTGTAAATGAATTGCTTTTTTCTACGCTGAACAGGTTTTTTGGATTTTTAAAAGTTTGTGTATTAATCAGGCTCTCGTTTTTATTATTGCTGTTATTGAAAAAATAACTTCCTGACAGGGTTAGTTTCTTATTATATACATTACTAAAGTTAATACCCAAAGCATTTGTTTTACTTATACCGCTCGACTGGCCCACATTAAAATATCCACCACCACCGCCTCCCGGGCCGCCCCTGCCGCCGCCACGATTGCCACCGCTGTTACTGTTACTGGTTACACCTAAAAGGTCCTGCGATGCAAAATTTTGCAGGTTGATATTATTAAAATTGCCTACCAGGGAAATACGCCTGTCGCCTTTAAAAAAACTAACATTACCACCGGCTGTGTAGCGGTTATCGGTTCCATGTCCTGCATATATTCTTCCAAACTGTCCGTTCTTTATGCCCGATTTTGTAACAATATTCACAGTTTTTTGTGAGTTGCCGTCATCAAAACCGGTAAGCTGGGCTTCGTCACTCAGTTTATCAAAAACCTGAATTTTATCTATTATCGCCGCAGGCAGATTTTTAAGTGCAGCTGTGGCATCGTCGCCAAAAAAATCTTTTCCATCTACTGTTACTTTTCTTATCTGCTCACCCATGGCTGTTACTGTACCATCTTTGGCAACAGTAATACCAGGTAATTTTTTTATCATGTCCTCTGCTGTTGCATCGGGGTTTACTTTAAATTGGCTGGCACTAAATTCGGTAGTATCGCCTTTTTGCCTTGCCGGTGCAGCTTTGGCTACAACTGTAACATCACCTAGGCTGGTAATTTTCTTTCCTATAGCAAAAGGAATTGGTGTTTTATTACTTGCCTGTAGGTTGATGCGTTGTTCAATTTTTTCGTACCCGCTAAAACTGATAAAAATTCTGTAGCCGCTTGCATTGAGGTTATTAAATGCAAAATTTCCTGTTTTATCAGTAATTAACTGCTTTACCTGTGTAGAATCTCTTTGAGAAACAAGTTTTACCGTTGCCCCGGCAATTGGGGCTTTATCGTCTTTATCGGTTAACTTACCTGAAAGTGAAATATTCTGGCTTTTTGCAATTACTGCAACCATACTAAAAACAAATACTAATAAACCTGATCTTAATCTCATAAATTTTCTTTTGTATGCCTCATTAGACGACACTGCGGAAAAAAACAGGCGCAGCAAGCAGCTTTTTTAAGCTGAAAGCTTCTTATCTGTGAAGTAAGGTATATATAAGGTATAAGCGGCAACAGCCATTTATTGAAGACTCCGTTTCACCAAATAGTTAAATTGCCTTTTTAGAATTAACTTGCAGCCCTAAAAATTAAACGACGATTATGGAATACAGCAAATTGGTATCAGTAACCGGCTTACCGGGCCTGTTCGAATTATTATCTTCAAAAGCAGATGGCGGCGTGGTAAAATCGCTGGAAGACAAAAGCACAAAATTTGTAAGTACAAGGGTTCATCAGTTTTCTCATTTGGAAAGTATTGAGGTTTTTACAACAACAGATAATGTGAATTTGGTTGACGTTTTTACAACCATGGCAGCCAGTGAAGAAAAAATGCCTGCTGACAGTGATGCAGCGGCAGTAAAAAAATATTTTGAAAAAGTTTATCCTGAAATGGATTTCAGCCGTGTGTATGCCAGCGATATGAAAAAGATGGTGAAGTGGTACAGTATTTTAACAGCCAATAATGTTGAAATAAAATTATCTGAGCTGCCCGAAGGAGAAAATGCTGCACCCGAAACCGTAAAGGCAAAACCCTCTGCAGTAAAAACAAGTGCTGTAAATAATGCCCCCGCCAGGAAGATAAATACGCCGAGGAAGATGGCTTAACCCCCCAGCCCCCTAAAGGGGGAGTAAGGCAACAGCTAAATCATTTAAAATCCTGCCAGGCTTAATAACAGCGGCAGGATTTTTGAATTTCAAAACTCACGACTCACGATTCACCACTCATCATTATGTACACAGCAGATATACAAAAACTTCCCCGACATTTTGTTCCCAAAGATTTTACAGTAACCGATTGGCAAAGCCTTGAACCTTTTTTTAAAGACCTGTTGGAAAGAAATATTGATACCAAAGAGCGTTTGGAAAAATGGTTAAAAGATCAAAGTGAACTTGAAGCGCTTGTAAATGAAGATGCCTGCTGGCGGCAGATAAAAATGACCTGCGATACAGAAAATAAAGTGCTGGAAGAGGCATTTACTTTTTTCTGCATGGAAATTCAGCCTAAGATACAGCCATACTCCGATGCCTTGAATAAGAAGCTGGTCAATCATCACCTGGCAAAAGAACTTGATGAAGCAAAATATTTTACTTACCTGCGCAGCATTCGTAAAAGTATAGAACTTTTTCGTGAAGAAAATATTCCCATCCAGGCCGATCTTTCTGTAATGCAGCAGCAGTATGGTGTTATCTCCGGTAAAATGACTGTAATTGTAAATGATAAAGAATACACTTTACAACAGGCCGCTAAGTTTTTAGAAAATTCCGATAGGGCATTAAGGGAAGAAGTGTACCGGAAAATAAATGACAGGAGATTGGTTGACAAAGAAGCACTGAATACTTTGTATGATAATCTTATTGAAAAAAGAAACAGGGAAGCTAATAATGCTGGCTTTACCAATTACCGTGATTACCGGTTTAAGGAACTGGGCCGTTTTGATTATACCAAAGAAGATTGTTATAAATTTCATGATGCTGTAAAGCAACATGTACTCCCGCTGGTGAATATGATTTACCAAAAGAAAAAAGAAAAACTTGGGCTCGATACTTTACGCCCATGGGATATTGATGCAGAACCCGAAAATATAAAACCACTACAACCTTTTAAAACAAGCGAAGAGTTGATTGAAAAATCAATTGCATGTTTCAGTAAGCTGCGGCCATTCTTTGGCGAATGCCTTAAAAAAATGCAACAGCTTAATCATCTTGATCTGGAAAGCCGCAAAGGCAAAGCTCCCGGTGGATATAACTGCCCGCTGGCAGAAAGCGGCGCACCGTTTATTTTTATGAATGCTGCAGGGCAAATGCATGATGTAACTACCATGTTGCATGAAGGTGGCCATGCTGTTCATTCTTTTTTAGCACATCCTTTAGAGCTGAATGGCTTTAAAGAATACCCCATGGAAATTGCCGAAGTGGCCAGCATGGCCATGGAGCTGATGAGCATGGATGAATGGGAAACTTTTTTTACTGATAAGGAAGAACTTCGAAGAGCCAAAGAGCATCAACTGGAAAGAGTGATCACCATCTTCCCATGGATCGCTATCATTGATAAATTCCAGCACTGGATATATGAACATCCTGTACATACACATGAAGAACGCACTGTAACATGGAATGAGATATTAAATGAGTTCGAAGATGATGTAGTTGATTATAGCGGACTGGAAACCTATCGAAGTAATGCATGGCAACGCCAGTTGCATTTATTTGAAGTGCCGTTTTATTATATTGAATATGGTATTGCACAATTGGGCGCCATTGGCATGTGGATGCAGTATAAGAACAATGCGCCATTGGCAATTGACAATTATTGTAACGCATTGGCTTTGGGTGGCACAAAAACTTTACCACAATTATTTGAAACCGCCGGATTGAAATTTGATTTTAGCCCGGATAGGATAAAAGTGTTGATGGAGTTTGTGGAGGGAGAGATGGGACGAGTTTAAAACTATATTACAAGCAGTAATTTAGTTTTATCAAAATTTTGTGCCTGTCAATTTTTACTTTAATTACAATTTACCGATATTTACTTTGCAATTTTTCAGAAAAGAAGTTTACTTTAACTGTTTACAATTAAAAGATGATTAACTCAGACAGTTTTGTATTGACTAATGCTCCCTTAAAAGAAGTCATTTTTGAACTTCATTGGGAGTTGGATTTTATCCCACAGCAAAAAGTATATGTTGATAATGGCTTTGAAGAAGCTGTAATGAATTTCAGAAATGCACGACAGGAGGAATTTAGGCATTTTCAGCTGTTGGCACCTTCTGTAATCCCTTTTACTTTCTTAAATAACAAGGTTACTCACCGGTTTTTTAAAGAAAAGGATAAACACCCCTTATATCAAATGGGGCCAGGAGTTTTTACAGTTAATGACAATAATAAAAACTATTCGTGGGATGACTTTAGGAAGTTAATTCTATCTGGTATTCAATGCCTTAAAAAAAGCTATACGAATAAAGAACTTGTTTTATCAAAATTGGAACTTCGTTACATTGATGCTGTAGGCTGTGGGATTTTTGGCGATGTAAATAAATTTGATTTTCTAAGACAAAATCTTAACGTAATTGCCGAGTCTTATCCATTTGTTACCGGAGAACTGTCTGATATTAACTTTTCCAAACGATTTAGTATCAATAAAGATGCTTATCTTAACATTGCTGTTGCAACTGGTAAGGACAAGATTTCTAATGAAGATTTAATTATATGGCACACTTCCGTAGTTAATAAAGAGAGGATTTCATGGGATAGTTTAGAAGAATGGATTAATAATGCACATTTAACCTGTTCCGATACTTTTAAAAAAATGATAAGTACGCAATTATATGAATACTTCAGTAGATAATATTACATTCAACATTTCGGATAACACAATACCGACAACTTCAACAACATATGGTGTTGAAGCTGATTTATCTCCAATTAACGCTAGCCATGTTTATTCCATTTATTCCTATTCAAATTTGCAAGAAAATTGGGATTCTTATGGTGCTAAAAAACCAAATAATTCAGCTATTATAAAAGCTATAAATTTCATTATTACGGAGTTAAACGCCAGAGGATATGAGGTTTTCTATACTGCGCCCACGGCTGATGGAGACATACTAGTAGAACTAAATCATAAGAATGACAACTTGGAATTTATATTTTCTCGTGAAGTTGAAGATAAGGTAATTGGTTCTTGTGACGGAAATTTTCATGCAGAAGAAGCATTAAACGAAACTACTTTACATTCATACTTGAAATGGCTAAAGCAATAATATGAAATCAGTTGATATTCTTGATTCTGATTTTATTCTCAGGCGTGTGCCAACATATTTACCCAATTATATCAAGCCAGATGGCACTATAAGTAGCAGAGCATATCAAAAGAAGCGTGATGAAGATGGCGTATCGGTTGATCTTGAAAAATTATCTTCTTTTGCAAAGGCGACTTTAGGAGATAAACGGTTTAGACTTTTAAAATTAAATGCTGGAGTTATCAGACATGACATTAATGATGGATTAAATACTGTTCACAACCCTCTCCCCGAAAATGATGCACACAGTCTTATAATTGGACATATCACTGAAAGTAAACAAAAACAATTACTGAAAAATTCTGTAGAAGTTATTACCTCTTTTTAAATTCAATTACTTTTTCTAAGTAAAAAATCAAGCCATCTATTTACACTCATTACATATCCCGCTGATTACCAGATCAATTTGGTTTTGCTTAAATCCTTTGGGCAGTTTCACTTCGGGAATGGAGACATTATCCAGGCAAATTGTTTTATCACATACGTCACAAATAAAATGCACATGGTTATCATGATGGTGGCCTGCTTCACAATTGTCTTTACACAGAGCGTATAAAATTGAGTTATCAGTTGTTGGAATATTGTGTATGATCCCTTTCTCTACAAAAGTCTGTAACGTTCTGTAAACTGTAACCCGGTCAAAAGACGCATCGGTGTTTTTTTCAATATCGGCATGTGCCAATGCGCCGGGGCTGTTTAAAAACAATTCCAATATTTTCTTCCGGCCATCAGTTATGCTAAGCTGATTCTTCTTTAATATATCTAAAAGTTGATCCATAATTTTTAATTGGGGGTATTACTGAATCCGTTCATAAAACGTTTGGTTGTTATTTTTTCTTTAAGCAATCCTTTAATGTCTTTTAAAAGTTTCTGCATTTCCTCTTCATTCAGTCCGTCATAAATTCCCCTCACCCGCCGCTGGTTATCAACCAAAGCAAAAAACTGGGTATGTATAAACTGGTCAGCAAGGGTTTGTGTGCTGTCGGGTTTATTATTATCAATCTTATAACTCTCCCTCGCCATTTTATAAAGCGATGCTTTATCCCCGGTAATAAAATGCCAGTTTGGGTTTTGATTTTTTACTTTTGATTTTTGACTTAAAGAATCGTATTCAATTTCGTAAGAGCCGTCATCATGCTTACCTAAAGTACCGTTAATCATTTTTGCTTCGTAGGCCTTAAGTACAGGAACCGAATCGGTTTCGGGCATACAGGTATGCGACAGGATCAAAAAATTGGGTTCCTCTTTATATTTATCAAATACCCGCCGCATGTTTGCATTCATCTTTGGGCAAATGCCTTTGCAGGTAGTAAAAAAATATTCAGCCACATAAACCTTCCCTTCAACATTATTTTCAGTGATTGTTTTTCCATCCTGATTGATAAAGGAAAAGCTTTGAACATCAGCATTAATAACCGGTAACAGCGATCTCGACAGGTCTTCATCCTTATAAACAAAATATAAAAAGGCTACTATCAACACCACAAAAAAACTACTGTAAAATAATATCCTCCTGCCCATATCTGATTATTTTTTGCAAATTTACAACGCTTTCAACTGGAAACCCCGCCTGGTGGATAATATTTGCAACATTATTGCAAATATCTTACCTTTGTGCCCAATCTTACTATGAACGTAAAATTAAACTGGGATGCCCTTGGAATTGCAACGTCTGTTGCCTGTGCCATTCATTGTGCATTGTTACCGGTTCTCTTAAGCACGCTTCCTGTTTTCGGCATCAATATCATTCATAATGTATTTTTTGAGTGGGGCATGATTGCACTGGCATTTGTTGTGGGTTCGTATTCCCTTTTTCATGGTTTTGTAAAACATCACCGTTCATTCACACCAATATTAATTTTCAGTCTTGGTTTTATATTCCTGGTGTTAAAACAATTTTTTGTCCGGTTCGAAATTCCTTTTTTACTCATCGCTGTTGCATTTATCATCAGCGCACATTTTTACAATTACCGGCTTTGCCATCGCAGCAAGTGTTCATCTCCGCATCATAAGCATTAAACGTTAATCCGTTAATCTGTTAATTCGTTAATTGGTGGTGGATTATTTATATTTATAGTTCAATCTAAATAATATGCTCAAAAAAATTTCTGTTTACATAATTACACTTTTAGTTTTTACTGCTGCGTCAGCTCAATCAAAAGACGAACAAACTATTCGTACTCTTCTTGAAGAACAGCGATTGGCATGGAATGCAGGAAATCTTGAAACTTTTATGGACACATACTGGCAGAACGATTCGCTGATGTTTATAGGCAAAAGTGGTATTACATACGGCTGGCAAAACACCCTGAACAATTATAAAAGGGGGTACCCCGATACTGCAGCCATGGGCAAACTTAAATTTGATATCCTGGAAGTGAAAAGATTATCGGTGATGTATTTTTTTGTGGTAGGTAAATGGCATTTAACCCGCAGCATTGGTGATGTGGGCGGGCATTTTACATTACTGTTTAAGAAAGTAAAAAACAAATGGGTAATTGTTGCAGACCACAGCAGTTGATCACAATTTCCACTTACGTTTTAGAAGAATTATGAGTACAACAAAGCTTATCACCAGGAAAGCATAATATGTATAATGTGTCCAGCCGGGTTTATCTTCAAAAAAAGCATAGCCCTTATAAATACCGATAAATACATTCACCATCATCCATAACAAAACAATGGCAACTGTATTTAATATCCTTATCAAAAACGCTCTTATTTCGTCTTCCATGCCCATAAGCAATACATTATAATCATAAAATTAAACTTTATGCATTATCATTTCAGCAATAGTTTTTTAAAAGCTGTGCTATCTCCGTTAAATACATTAAAGTCAACAAAAGCATCAATCCCATTCACCCTTCCTTTTTCATTGTGCTGCCAGATGGTCCATTTGCGTTCTATTCTTGGTTTGTCTTTTACATAATAATGTGCAACCCATAAAGGGTAATCATCAAACTGCCCGTCTAAAAAATTTTCGTAAAAATCTATATTGGTATAAATGATCGGTTTTATTTTATAATGTTTTTCAATCATTACCAGCCAGTCTT
>JANOVD010000094.1:0-2313 GCA_031417255.1 Chitinophagaceae bacterium | reverse complement strand
GAGGCCGCTGACATTTGACTCATGACAAACCCGCCGCGCATCGCCGTACTGACATGTTTGACGCCTCATGCCTGGATTGCCATCAATGGCCTGGTCCAACGCTTTGGGCCGGTCGACATCCTGAGTGAAGACCGGCAGGGCAAATGGGCGTTGATCCGCAGCCGGGCGAGGCGTCAGGGCGTGCTGACGGTGATTGGGCAGATCGCCTTTGCTCTCACACAGAAAATAGTGAGCCGCCGTCAAGGCCCGCGCATCGCTGAAATCATCCGCGGTAATGATCTCAACTGCAAGCCAAACCCCGCCTGCCGCCGCTACGGGATCGGTTCGGTAAACGCCATGGCATGCCGGGCCGCCCTCGCCATGCTCAAGCCCGATGTCGTGGTGGTTTTGGGAACGCGGATCATCGGCAAGGAAACCCTGGCAGCGATTGCCGTTCCGGTCATCAATTCGCATGCCGGATGGAACCCGGCCTATCGCGGGCAAGCTGGCGGCTACTGGGCCCTTGCAAACGGCGATAGAGATCACGCCGGCGTCACCGTGCACCTGGTGGATGCCGGGGTCGATACCGGTGGCATTCTCTATTAGGATCGCTTTCAACCAAGCAAAGCCGACAGTTATTCCACTTACTTTTACCTGCAGGCAGGCGTCTCGCGGCCCTTGCTGGTGAAAGCCGTCGAGGACGCGGTGAACGGGCGGCTTTCGGTTCAGGCGAGTTCCCTGATGTCGAGGCAGTATTTTCTCCCGACGCTGTGGGGATATCTGTGGATGGGGCTCACGCGCGGCGTGTGGTAGAGGGGCCGGGGCGAGCGCCAGTCCTTCGCCGTAAGTATCTGGTTTCATTGTCAGCTTCCATTCAGACTTGTGACCGCCGGGCCTTTTTCGCCCCTTAATTCTGCCACGGTGGGACAGCATAGGACCGTTCAGACGATACGGGCGGCTGGTGCGGCCCGTTGCCATGACATGAAACGGAGTGTGGGAATGAAACTGTTGCCTTTGAAGACGAGTCTTTTGGCGCTTGCGTTGTTTGCTGTTGCCGGCCCAGGAATTGCCGGAGCTGCCAGCAAGCCTGAGCCGGGCACCATGGTCGTAGCGCAAGCCGATGACGATGGCGCCAGCGGATCGCAGCGCATTGAAGCCATCAGGAAGTTTCTGGCGGGCGGACGCAACCTGTCGAAACTTGACAACGTCAAGCTGGCGCAGCGCCTGAAGCGGGCGCAGAAATTGCAAGGCACGCCCGATCTTCCGGCCGAACTGGCGCAAGGCCTCGAGCAGAAAATCGCCGAATTGAATGACGAGATTGCAAAGCGTCAGGCAGGCGGAACCTCGGCCGCCAGCGATTCTACGGCCGATTCTGGTGACCAGCCGGCCGATGCCGCCAACAACAGCGGGCAAGCCAGCACTCCGGCCGCAAGCCCGGGGGAAGTTGAAGAATTCCTGAGAACGGTGCAGCCGTCGTCCGAACTCGATCAGAATGCACTGCGCGCCCAGATGCGCAAGGCAGCCCAACTGTCGAAAACCGAAGGCCTGTCGAAGGAAGACCGCCGCAAGCTGAAGCAGGTGGTGCGCGATTCGCGTGCCGCTCTCGGCAAGGGCAAGGACAATGCCACGCCAGAGGCGCAGGCGGATGAAGCTGGCGGAACAGCAGACAACGGCACGGACACAGCGGCAGCCCCGGCAGCGGCAGCCGGCAGCGCTACTGCATTCATCGCCAACACCAAGCCCGCCGCCGGTCTGAACGACGCGCAACTGCGCAAGCAGATGAACGATGCGGCAGCGCTCTCCAAGGCTTCCGGCACGTCGAAGGACGATCGCAAGCGCCTGCGCGCCATCATGCAGGAAGCCCGCGCCGAGATAACGAAGCGCCAGGGCGGTACTGGCACTGGAGCAGCCGATGGCAGCAATGATGCGGCGGAAGAGACGCCGGCCAAGACGGCGGATACGGATGTGGCCGGGGCCGAGGCCTCGAAGATTGTCGTCGATGTCGTTTCGGAGAAAAAGGCCCGTGACATTCTCAATGACAATGCCGACGCCAAGACCTTGAACAAGGCCGAGTTGCGCAAGCGTCTCGCCACCATGCGCGAACTGCTGGCCGCCAACAAGCTGTCGCCCGCCACCAACAAGGCGCTGCGCCAGAAGCTGGCAACCGAACGCACGTACCTGCGTCAGGAGGTGGGCAAGGGCACCGGCCAGGGCGGCAACACCACGGTGAACAACATCACCATCAACAACGACGTCACCATCAAACCGGACGTGGTCAAGGTGGTGATCGCCGACAAGCGGCCATCGGCCGGTTTGAAGGATGACGAGTTGCGC